>CAYIQM010000001.1:0-17833 GCA_964365615.1 uncultured Gammaproteobacteria bacterium
TTTCGTTTCGCGTGATGACTTCCGGCGCATTCAGTTCCATGAGACGCTTCAACCGGTTATTGCGGTTGATGACGCGGCGATAGAGGTCGTTCAAATCAGATGTCGCGAACCGACCGCCGTCGAGCGCGACCATCGGCCGGAGATCCGGCGGGATCACCGGAACCGCTTTTAAGACCATCCAATGCGGCTCAATGTGTTGGAGCGAAAAGGATTTGAGAAGTTTTAAGCGACGCACGATCCGATCCCGTTTCGCGTCCGATGCCGTTTTGATCTCCGACTGCAGGGCTTTCAAGGTTCCGCCAACGTCAATCTTTTGGAGCAGTTCATTCACCGCTTCCGCGCCGATCTTCGCTTCAAAAACGTGGCCGTATTTGAGCGAGAGCTCCTGATACTCATTCTCGGTCATGACTTTAAGGAGTTTTAACTCCTTCAGTTCGCGTTCCGTCGTCGAAAAGTCATCTTCCAGCTCCTTGAGCTTCCGCTCTTTCGTGCCGTGGAGCTTATCGAGTTCTGTTGTAACAACATCCGCCTCAATCTCCTTTCCGGCCGCGCGATCGTTCACGCGCTTCGTATCGCGTTCGTATTCCGACTCGATCTGCTTCCGCTTTGTTTTGTATTCGGCACGCACCTGCTGGACGGTCTGATTGCGAAGCTCCTCATTCACGTCCGTCACGATGAAGCTCGCAAAATAAATGACTTTTTCAAGTGCCTGAACCGACATGTCGAGCACCGTGCCGACCTTGGAAGGCACCCCTCGGAGAAACCAAATGTGCGTCACGGGCGCGGCCAGCTCGATGTGGCCCATACGCTCGCGGCGCACGAGCGAGTGCGTCACTTCGACGCCGCACTTGTCGCAAATGATTCCCTTGTAACGGATCTTCTTGTATTTGCCACAGTAGCACTCCCAATCTTTTGACGGACCAAAAATTTCTTCGGCGAAAAGCCCGGATTTTTCGGGCTTTTGCGTACGATAGTTGATGGTCTCGGGTTTCGTCACTTCTCCATACGACCACCCGCGAATAATTTCGGGTGACGCGATGCGAAGCCGAATCGCGTCAAAGTCCGTTGTCTTGATGTTTTCGGATTGGAAAAACGTCATAGGGGGTGTCGTGAAGTGAGCGAGCTTTCCGCAGCAGGGCCCCAGTCCGGCTCAGTCGGATTCACCATCGGCGGCTTCGGTCGAAAGTGTTCCGGTTTTGGCGAAGATTCCGCAACGTGCTTGCCGTCTTTCAGCAGCTCAACGTCGAGGCCAAGCCCCTTGAGTTCGCGCACGAGCACATTGAAAGATTCCGGCACGTTCACCTTGCGAATGGGTTCGTTCTTAATAATGGCTTCGTAGGCCTTCGAGCGTCCGGGCACGTCGTCAGATTTGATCGTGAGGATTTCTTGAAGCGTGTGCGCCGCGCCATACGCTTCGAGCGCCCAGACCTCCATTTCACCGAAGCGCTGGCCTCCGGACTGCGCCTTGCCGCCGAGCGGCTGCTGCGTGATGAGCGAGTACGGGCCGATGGAACGCTGGTGGATCTTATCTTCCACCATGTGGTTGAGCTTCAGAATATAAATGTAGCCGACCGTTGATTGATGGTCGTAACGTTCGCCTGTACGTCCGTCGTACAACTGCGTTCGTCCGTCTTCCGTGTATCCCGCTTTCGTCAATTCCTCTCGGATCACGTGCTCGGGAACTCCATCGAACACCGGCGTCGCGACGAGATATCCGAGCTTGTTTGCGGCAAGCCCCAGATGCGTCTCAAGAATTTGTCCGAGGTTCATGCGGGAGACGACGCCGAGCGGCGAAAGGATGACGTCAACGGGCGTACCGTCTTCGAGGAACGGCATATCCGCGACCGGAACGACCTTGGATACGACCCCCTTATTGCCGTGGCGTCCCGCAAGCTTGTCGCCGACCTGTATCTTGCGGAGATCCGCGACGGAAACAACGATCTGTTTGATCACGCCAGGCTGAAGCTTATCGCCGGCTTCTCGCGAAAAGACGGTCATGCCGACGACTTTTCCATGCTCCCCGTGCTCGAGGTACAGCGATGAATCGCGGACGTCGCGCGCTTTTTCCCCGAAGATCGCGCGGAGGAGCTTTTCTTCCGCGGAGAGATCCGTTTCGCCCTTCGGCGTGATCTTCCCAACGAGAATATCTCCGGATTTCACTTCCGCGCCGATGCGAATGATCCCGTGCTCGTCCAAGTTCTTCAATTTCTCTTCAGAGACGTTCGGAATGTCCGATGTCACGGTTTCCGGTCCGAGCTTTGTGTCACGCACGTCAATCGTATGATGCTCGATGTGGATCGAGGTGAAACGGTCCTGCTGCACAAGCCGCTCGGAAATGATGATCGCGTCTTCGTAGTTGTAGCCGTCCCAGGACAAAAAGGCACATAGCACATTCTGTCCGAGCGCGAGCTCGCCATTCTGACAGGACGTGCCGTCCGCAAGCACCTCGCCCGCGTAGACCTTCTGCCCCTTCTGCACCCGCGGATGCTGGTTCAAACAGGTCGAATGGTTGGAGCGTTGAAATTTGATGAGATCGTATCGGCGCGCGCTTTCGTCGGTTGTCTTCAATTCGATGTGATCGCCGGAAACGGAAAGCACCACGCCATCCGATGGCGCCACGATGACATGGCCCGCATCAATCGCCGCGCGACGTTCAACACCCGTCCCCACGATTGGCGCGTCCGGTTTAATGCACGGAACGGCTTGCCGTTGCATGTTCGTGCCCATGAGCGCGCGCTGACCGTCGTCGTGTTCCACAAATGGGATGAGCGACGTGCCGATCGAGAGGATTTGCTTCGAGGCAACATCCACATAATCAATCTCATGGACATCCACGATCGTTGGCTCACCGTTCTTCCGCGCGCTGGCGCGTTCGATGAGAAAAAATCCGTCCTTGCCAATCGGCGTCGTCGCCGGCGCGGTCGTTCCGCGCTCTTCCATGAACGCGTTCAAATAAACGATTTCATTCGTCACATGCGGTATGACGGGGATGAGTTCCAATGGAAGTGCTTTGAGCTCCTTTGCAAGTTTCGCCGTGATCAGGGCCCCCGCCTTCGCGACCACATGCCCCTCTCCGTCCGTCACGTTCACGCGAAGCGTCTCGTCCACCCCGTCCTTCCCGTCATTCGTTGCCCAAGACTTGACTTTGCGATATGGCGTTTCAATGAAGCCAAAATCGTTAATGCGCGCATAGCACGCCAGATGGCCGACGAGGCCGATGTTCGGGCCTTCGGGAGACGCGATCGGACAGATGCGTCCGTAGTGCGTCCGGTGCACATCACGCACGTCGAATCCCGCGCGTTCGCGCGAAAGTCCGCCCGGACCCATGGCGGAAAGCCGGCGCTTATGCTCAAGCTCGGAAAGCGGGTTCGTCTGATCCATGAATTGCGAGAGCTGGGAACTCATGAAGAACTCGCGCACCGCACCGATCACGGGTCGCGCGTTGATCAGTTTTGCCGGCGTGATCTGCGTGATGTCTTGCGTTGACATGCGGTCTTTCACGATGCGCTCCATGCGCGCAAGACCGATGCGGAAGCGGCTTTGCACGAGCTCGCCGATCGCGCGAATGCGCCGGTTCCCCAGGTGATCCACGTCATCCGGTTCTTCCTGCATGTTGTTCAAACGAATGATCTCTTTCAAGATCAGCACCAGATCCTCTTTCGTCAAAATACGGTTCGCATCTTTTGCGACGTCTTCTGGCTCGGCCGAGAGTCCAAAACGTTGGTTCAGCTTGTAACGACCGACCGGCCCAAGATCGTACCGTTCAAATTTGAAGAACATCGCATGGATGAGCGACTTCGCATTATCCGCGGTTGCGAGATCTCCCGGACGAATGCGTCTATAGACTTCGATCAACCCCTCGTCCTCGTTCGAAGCCGCGTCTTTCGCGATGGTCGCTTCGATGTAGTGGTTCAACGGATGGATGTCCGTGTCCGTAAAGAGCGCGCGGATTTCATCATCCGTCGGAATGCCAAAAGCGCGCAGAAGCGACGTTGCCGCAACTTTGCGCTTGCGATCAATCTTCACCCAGATGACGTTGTTCGCGTCTGTCTCGAATTCGAGCCACGCGCCGCGGTTTGGAATGACCTTCGCGCCGTAGTACCGGCGGGACCGAAGAAGTTCTGCGGTAAAAAACGCGCCGGCCGAACGCACGAGTTGCGAGACGATGACGCGTTCGATGCCATTCACGATGAACGTCCCGCGATCCGTCATGACGGGCAGATCGCCAAGATACACTTCCTGCTCCTTCATCTCGCCGGTCCGCTTGTTCACGAGTTTCGTCTTCACGCGGAGCGGCGCGTCGTAGGTGATGTTCTTCGCCTTCGAGATTTTTTCTTCGAATTTTGGCTCGTCAATAAAATAATCCACGAACGACAACTCAAGATCGCGGCCAATAAAATCCTTAATCGGCGAAAGCTCCTGAAGGAGTTCGCCGATCCCCGTGTCGAGGAACCAACGGTAGCTCCGTTTTTGGATCTCGATGAGATCCGGCAACGCCATCGCGTCGCGTGAGGCACTAAAGTAGCGCCGTTCCAGATCCGTCGGGACCTGGCGGTGGAACGTCGTATGTGGCATGTGACATCACTCGAGAGACGAGACCTCCCTTCCCGCGCGGACCTGATCCGGGGACAGACCGGGCAGACTGACCAGGCGACGGCGAGAACGACGAAGGCACGTGTGTGAGTAAAGAGATGAAAAAAACCGAAAAAATTTTCGGAGAGGTTCCCTTCCGTGCGCGCGCATTTTCGCAGAAAGATGACATGGTGTCAAGAGCGACGTTTGTCAGCCGTTCACTTTCCAACTTTTTTGGCTGTAATAAGCCATTTTTTAGCAATTTCCATCTACCCCTATTGACAAAAATAGGAATCTATGATATCTTATTTTGTTCATTAAAAGTCAACGTCGTCTCGATTGAGGAGAGTCGAGCCGGGAATTGTAAAAGGATGCTCAATGCTTGCATCCGTTTCGATTCCCAACCGATTGTTCTGAAAATCGAGGCGCAAATACGCGCCTTGTTTTCGTACACGAAACCTCTGAAAAACGATGTTCGTCCCAGAAGACGCGGAGGAGGAGCGCCTGCGCCGGCCCGAATACGGTCACCGGTGCGGTCGGCTGCTGAAATCATGTCCGTCGGTTTCGACTGACGTCGCATGATCGGTAGGCAGCCATGAATGCGACCGAGCTTCGACTCTGGTCTCGTTCCCTTCGCATCTTCCGGGACGAAATTATTCAAGGACTTTCACGTTTGGATGCAGAACGTCCCGCCTTTCGGCGGGATAAACTCCGAAAGCGAGTATGTGCGCGAGGCGTAGCAGCACTACGGTGAGCGTAAAACGAAGCTTTCGACAAAGTTATGCGCCAAACGCGGAAGTCCTCTGTTCCTCTGACAGACGTGGAGGAGAAAAAACTCTTTAGGACCCAGCAACGGTGTTTCTGGAGAGAAGGGCAAAGAAATCGTCCCAACCGGATTTGTCTGGTTTCAGACGAGAGTACGTGTCTGAGGACTCGATTCGACCCGCGCGAATCGCGTCCCCTTCACATCTGTCGGAGGAACAAACCCCCTCTGGCTAAAGGAGACCGCATGAGGAACAACGCAGAAGGCTCGTTCGCCACGCCCGACGAAATCGCGGCGTGGGAGCAGCACATGGATGCGCTGCAGTTGCTTACGATGCCCGACCTGCCTGCCGACAGACGCGGCGAGCGATGCCCGACGAGCGACGACATCGACCGGCACTGGGAAGACTGATCGTCCCCCCTCGGTCAGACGAGGGTGACTACTATCGAGCTGGAATCTGACCTCTTCCAGCGCATACGGCTATGCCCAGGTGGGGTCCACTAGGACAAAAACTTCCTGGAACACAGGAAGATGAGGGTTCAACTCCCTCCATGGCCGCCAAGATTGCAACCACAACAGTGCACAGTGAGCAGTGCACAGAAAGGAGCTTCCATAAAACTCGGCGGAACGTAAGCCAACCCTGCGGTCGGGCAGGAACATACAACTCCCTCGCGTGCTGGAGCCGACCCTCCAGCACAACCCTTCCCACCTCGTGACGTGGTCGCGCGGTGAGAAGGGCAAGAGTACAATTGCCCATAGAAGAAAAAACAAAAATGCCAAAAAAACGAAAACGCACCCATGCGGTGCATCTCCAAAATCGTGCCGAGAAAAAGCATCTTGTCGGCGTTCTCTCGCCGCTCAACATTTTTCTTCGGACACGAAAAAAAGGTGCTCGCGTAGGCCAAATCTTCGTCATCAAAACGAAGGTGCGCCGATCGCGCGCCAAGGAGGAACTCCGACGAATGTCGGAGTAATTTGCTACTCCGCACTGGTATGGAGGAGTGAATCGTGGTGCGATAACCCCTCGATGTCATGTCGAGCAAGGCCGCACACTGATTCTCATCAAGGTTCGCATGAGGCTTTTGCCAACACGCGAGCCTTTTCCTCCAGACCCGTGCGGAGTCAGCTGAAGCAACTCTTGCGTCGCACGTGTTCGATGACCTCCTCGTCGTCGCACACGTGGGGCGTTTCAAGAACACCTTTGCCCCAAAATCTAGGGTACAAAATAGTACCTCGACAACTTGCACAGGCAACACAACCCAAAACTGGGCCGCGCTCGGCCCCAAAGCCGGGCCATGGGCCCACTATGGAGACATCATGAGCACAAGAAGGTTCATTGACCTGCCCTTCCCACGCAGCTGGGTTGGAACATATGCTGGGGTAGATGGGACATGGGACCTCGAGCACCCTATGCTGGGACTCTCGTTCCCCGCCCCCCTCGTCCTGCCAGTGGACGCAGGGAATAGGCCACTCCGCGTTAAGGGGGATACCCTGGAAAGGCACGGCTTCGAGAGAACAGGTGGCCTCACTGAGTACGGGGCCGATCTTGTGGTCCACTATGATGGACACGAATACGGTGATCAGCTCTGGTTGCCGGAGCGTCATCCAGCCATCGCTGGGCTTGCGAAGATTGGAGGGACTCGCCTCTTGGAAGAGATCAAGCACGGCGCCACGGACGTTTGTTGCATTCCGCTGGGACAATACAACAGGGATGCGAAGATCAATCCTTTCTTTCCGGAGCCGGGATACTGGCCTAATGGGTCTACTGTGAGGTGGCAAGAGAAGGAAAAGTTTCTTGAGCACAAGATCCGTCGCACCTGGCGCGAAGTCATCAACTTCGGGCGACTCCGGGAACTCCTGGATAACGCGCGGGGGCCGCAGTTCCAGAGCTGCGGTTGGAACCAGTACGCTGGCCTCTACTGGCCCGACTCGGCGAAAGAGGCGGTGGACCCAACCCATTGCCTCTACTACGTTCCGCCGAATCGCGGTCGGCGCGGACGCCTGCTGGTCATCAACGCGAAGCTCATCCGCCGGGCAGAACATGCCTATCTCATCTTCCTCATGGATGCCGTCCCTTGGATGCTGCATCTGTACGGGAGGGTCAGAATCGGCCCTGACGGGAAAATAAAGGATGAGCCACACGAGGAGGAGCCCATCGAGGGGGAACAGCTCGAGGAGGAGCTCGCTCATAAGGAGATGGCCGAGCCGGATACGACGGCGACGGACACCGCCGCGGCACCACAGGAGACGGTGCGGGATGGAACTCCACCACCTCCGGATGAGCCGCCTCCGAGTACCCAGCAGGGACGACGATCTTCCCGAGCACGAGCTCGAGGGAAAAAAAGAAAAGCGTCGTCGAAGTGAAGTAGGGATGGGTGGCCTGTGCACTCGCGGATCCAGATGTGGTGTTCCACATCTGGATCCGCAGATCCCCTAAAAGCTGCAAGCAGCTTGACAATACGTCAAAGTTGTAATATGCAACCTTTAGGGGATCTTTGTTTAAAAACGTCCCTTGTTTTGCTGTTCCTTGTTTTGCTTGACAAAAGCTTCATCTTTTTCTACGCTCTGAATAAGATTCTGTTCGAAGAACTGCGAATCGGCGCACGTTCGCGGATGAAAGCTTCTGTGGACCCCGACAGCGCGTTTTATGCGATTCGTCGCGTTTGACACGTCACGTTGGGGATCTCTCTCCTCCCAGAGAGGCTCTTGTCCAACTTTCACGTGGCTCCGATTCGCAGCTCCGCGTCCGGAATTTTGAATTAAAGAGGGGGGTGAAGATTTTGTGCGTTTACCGGAAGGGCGTAGGTCACGCGTCGTTCAATCGCGATCGCATCGCTGTAGCGACGCCGCGCTTCCACGCGAATGATTGACACCCCGCGCGGGACGTCGAGCGAAAGAAAAAAAACTCCGTCTGGATTGACGACGGCTGGGATCCCATTGACGCTCACGCGCGCGCCCGGGTCAGTCGCGCCGGAAACGGCAACGCGCGGCGTCTCAAGCTGCATGCCATCTCTCGGCGTTCGAACCGTGAGACGCGGGAAGGAAGAGACGATTCGCGCCTGCCACGCGACATAGCCAACGAGACAAATCGCAAAGAGCAAAAAACTACCAAACGCAATCGCGCGCGGACCCACAAACAAATCCCGCCGCATGACACGCGGGCGCGGAAAAATAGCGTGGGAACGAGAGAACCCACGCGCGTTCAGAAGATGACGATATTTCCCCATAACATACGCGGGCCGTCCTTCGAGAGCGAGCGCCAACGCGTTCACATGCCGTTCCGCATACATCGGATCCGCAAGGTCCTCGAGCCGTTCCTCTTCGAGCGCAGCGAGAATGAGCGGATGGATCCCGCAACGCCGAGCCAATTCTTCGCGTGTATATCCGCGAAGTTCGCGCAGTTCACGGAGTGTCTCGCCAAATCCGGCGTGTGTCTTGCCGATGCGCTTTTTGAGAAACGTCATATCCCTGCCGACGACGCATCTTTTTCCTCGATATCCGGGATTTCGCGATTCACCTGCTCGAGCGTCGAATGATGCGACGGAAGTGGATAAGATTCCAATTGTCTGGTAAATTCTGCATTCAAAATTTCACGTGGCTTCGCGCCATCTCCGGCTCCGATAAACCCTTCCTCTTCCAAAAGATCGAGGATGCGTGCCGCGCGCGCATACCCGATCTTGAGTCGGCGCTGCAACAGCGACGCCGAGGCTTTGCCCGCGCGCAGGATTTCCTCTTTCGCCGCGCCGAGTAATTCGTCCGAATCCGCATCGCTGTCAAAACCGCTCGCGAAGGACGTGCTTCTCCCCTGCTTCTCCGTGACGCTCAAATCGTAGTCCGCTGGTTCGAATTTTGATTTGAGAAACTCGACTACACGACCGATCTCTTCGTCTGACACGAAAGCACCCTGGAGCCGTTTCGCGCTCGACATGTCGGACATCTGAAATAACATATCGCCGCGTCCGAGGAGCTTTTCCGCGCCAACCTGATCGAGAATCGTCCGCGAATCTATAGACGACGCAACCGCAAACGCAATGCGCGCCGGAATGTTCGCTTTGATGAGACCCGTCAACACGTCAACGGACGGACGTTGCGTCGCGAGCACGAGATGAATCCCAACCGCGCGCGCCATCTGCGCGAGCCGCACGATCGGCCCCTCCACGTCTTGCATCGCCGTTGCCATGAGATCTGCGAGCTCATCAATAATGACAACGATGCTCGGGAGCTTCTCATCGCTCCGCGTGTTGTAGGACGCGATGTCCCGCGCGCCGAATTTGGAGAGCACGTCGAATCGGCGATCCATTTCGCGCAGCACCCATTTGAGCGCATTCACGGTCTTCTCGACGTCCGTCACCACGGGCGTCAACAGATGCGGAATGCCATTATACGTCTGGAGTTCCACGCGCTTCGGATCAACGAGAATCAACTTGAGCGCGTCCGGACCGTGCGAATACATGAGGGACGTGATGAGGATGTTCAGACAGACGGATTTTCCGGATCCCGTGGCACCTGCGACGAGGAGGTGCGGCATGCGCGAGAGATCCGCAATCCACGGCCTTCCAGAGACGTCGCGGCCGAGCACAAACGGAAGCGCCGCGGCTTGCCGTCCGGCAGACCAGCGCTCGCGCCATTCACGCGCTTCAAGCATCTCGCGGAGCCCAACGGTTGCAACGCTTTGGTTCGGGACCTCGATGCCCACGAGCGACTTCCCTGGGATCGGGGCCTCGATCCGGATGGGATGCGCCGCGAGCGCGAGCGCAAGATCGTTATGCAGTGCCGTGATTTTTGCGAGTTTCACTCCCTCCGCGGGCTTCAACGTGAACTGAGTCACGGTTGGACCCACGGCAATATCTCCCATCTCAACGGGAATCCCGAAATTCTCGAGCGTCCGCTGGATCACCTGCGAATGCATCTGAATGTCGCCGGATGTCGGTCGCTGATCACGCTTCGTCAATAATTCAATCGGGATCTGTACGTGTGGATACCTCTTCCGCGGCTTGGGCGAAATCACATGTATGCGCGACGCTTCCTCTTCTTCTTTTTCTCCTTCCTCATCCGGGATCTGTGATGTTGCCTCCCCAACAGAGATTTGATGCACGGGCATGCGAATCGCCTCTTCGCGAATCAACAAATCGGCGCGCGCCTTTTGCCGCGCACGCATCCACCGAAACGGTGCCGCAATCAAAATCAAAAAACGCAAAAACAACTGGATGCACTGCGCGAGGACGTTCACGACCTGTCGAACGGATGTGTTAAAAATAAGCAGAAACGAGATGAGAAAAAACGCCGCGAAAATCGTAAGCGCACCCGCGCGTCCAAACAAATTCACCGCTGGCTCGGAAAGAAGGAGGCCAAGCTTTCCGCCGAGTTTTTCAAGATGCGCCGGTACGATGTCTCCGACAACAGACGCCGTATGAACGAGCGGGTTCAAGGAGAGAAAAAAAAGAAGAAATCCGAGAGCGTTCGTAACTTTGAGCGGGAGACGCGCGGGCGCGATCTCATGGATGCCGATCGCAAGGAGGAACATCGGAAGCGCAAGCCGCTCCCAGCCAAACGCGCTTGCAACGACGGAGTCCAGGGCTCTGCCGAACCGACCGGCAAATTCAAAAAGCGATAAAAGAAGGAGTGCCGCAACCGCAAAAATCGCGACCGTCAGGATGCCGTGCGCGGTTTCGCGGTCGAACGTAAAGCGTGTATGGAATCGGGACGAGTGTCGGCGTGACATGGGAATGCCATCATGCTAGCGGATTATCATCGCCCCGTCACGCACAAACCACCCCATCTCACCGCTCCTCTTGCCACGAGCGGATCATAACGGTACCTGCGCCTTTTATTGCGACGCACGCAAGAGATATAACGACGTCACGAGGCTCGGCAGCCCGCTGACCGTTCAAGCAAGGCGTAGTTAAACTACATTGAACGAGGCACTCAATGAAGCCCGAGCAAATCGCATTTTCAGAGGTTCCTTTATTGCGTGATGTTGATTGTTGATCCAAGTTCCGCCGATGGTGCGGAGATCGTGACGCGCGAAGTTGTCGCGCTTTGCGAGATGGTATATCCGCTCGTATAAGCTGCGCAGCTCGTGTAGCCCGCACCAGAAGCAGAGGGGTCGAATGGAACCGACGCGATGTAGTTTGGTACAAGGCAGCTACACAGATTGTATCCGCCCGAGACTTGCATTGCGGTACTCGTGGTAGGGAGCGCGCCAGCCCCTGCGCACGTCCATGTTCCGCGGTTTTCCGCGATATTTTGTTGGACCGATCCCATGATCGTACTGATGTCGCTCCAACGTTGGGAGTTGCGCGCTTGTTGGAATTGCCGCGCTGGGTTGAGGGCAATAATGACGATTGCGGCAAGCGCTGCAATGAGCGCGATGACGATTAAAATTTCGATCAAAGTGAAACCGGTGTGAGATTTGGTCATAGAAAAAATTGAATAAATAAAGAAACGTTTCTTTGTTTAATTTAGTATAGCATAAACTTATCCACATCTTACATTTCTCAAAAATTCGCGACCTCGACCCATGACGTGATGGCCATCGGGGATCTGCTGGAAAACATCGCACGGATACGCGCATGCTGGTTACCGACTTGAGCCCGCGTTTCGATTGTGATCGGCACGGAAGATCCGGCAATAGGGCGGATGGCGCACGTCGTCGAAGCGACCATGAGCGTCTCGTTCCCGAGATAATCCCCATTTCGTGCAAGGCGGTTCATCGCGGACTCCATACAGGCGGATGCGGAGGCCACAGCGATCCGTTTGTTTTCAAGTGCGCTCGTAGACTGGCTCGAGCTAATGAGTGCAATCATGCCGAGCAGACCGATCTGAAGCAGCACGACTGAAAGGACGAGGGTTGAGATGAGAAGAGCTTGACCCTGAAAACGCGTCATATTCATCTTCGAATCATCACGGTCGTTGTCACGGTCAGAGACGCGTCGAATGCGGTAGCGGCATTTTGCAATCGTCCGGTCAAAACGATGCGGACGCCGGGCGTCGTACTACTCACGCGCGTCACGGTGAATCCCGTCACCTCAATTTCCCCTGACGTGAGTGCGGAACGCGTCCCGGTTCCTTCCGAAATCCACAAGCTCCCGTTGTCGAACACAAGCGTCGTCGGATTGGTTGAAGATGAAGCGGTTTGGACCATGAGAGTTGAACTCGAACTTCCGAGCACCGGAATTGTGAGAGAGGATGCTTCTGCGATGCGACCCACAATCCGTCCAAGCGCAAAACGAAGATTCTCATGCACGGTGAGCATTGCGCGCGTGCGTCCCTGCATCGAAAGACTCGCATATGCCAGTGCCATCATCGTTACGAAGAGCGTCGCGACCAAAGCCGAAACGATCAGGAGTTCAATCAATGTGGTTCCGGGACGGATCATGTTATTGCGACGTAATCATGCGAAGCGCATCATTCGAACGAACCGCAACATAGAGGATGTTGTTCTCGAATGCGATATCATGTGCCACTTGTGGAAAATTCAAACCGCTCAAGAAAGTCAGAGATGCTGGATTCGAGACGTTATAGATGTGCAACTCCTGACTTGACAGCGCAGTCCCAAGAAATCCGAGCGTATCCGCGGCAAAGACGCTCCGAATATCCGCGCTCAATTCAAGCGATCCAATTTGTCTCGGCGCGCGTGGATTCGAAACATCGAGGATAACGAGCTCGGGGGTAGTCGCGCCTGAAGCCTGTCTTCGGGTCACATACGCGTGGTTGTCTTGATCATTCACATAGACGCTTACTGCGACCGCGGTGCCTGGGAGATCCGCAAACCCGGTCACAACCGGATGCGTTGGATTCGTCGCGTCAACGATGAGGAGCTCTCTCGTGTTCGATGCGGTGGCGAGATAGACGTTAGAGCCATAGATAAACATATCGTTTACCGTAGCGCCGATGTTCAGCGATCCGATGACCGATGGGGCGGTCGGGTTTGACACATCCACGACATAAAATTCTGGGTTGTTGTCCTCTTTTTCTGTTGCGATATAGACGAGTGTGCCAGACACGACGATGGCCGTTCCCTCTTCGGAATTGTTTCCCAATCGGAACGACTGTATGAGAGTGGGAGTTGAAGTGTTGGCAATATTGATGATTTGCAATTGCGCCGTCTCATCATCATTTGCGACATAGGCGAAAGGTCCCCTGACAGCAACGGCATTGAGACCCGGGCCGGTATTGAGACGCCCGCGAATAATCGGATGTGTGCTCGAGGTCGCATCAATCACAAAAAAGTCTGGTTTATTTTCATCGGAAGCCATCGCGGCCATGTAGACGAATCTATCATGCACCGCTAGGCTACGCCCCTCATTGCCTGGTCCAAGATCAATCGTTCCAAGCGTCCGTGGAATGCGCCAGTCTCCAAAAAGTCTCGTCTGGAATGCGTTGCGCCAATTTGCGAGAGTCGTAGAGAGTGTGAATGTTTCCGTGCGACCGAGTGAACCCATCCATCGGATCGTCGCATCCACCCGCCGTTCATTCGCCGCGAGATCCGTGACCGTTACGATGCGCGTAAATCCATCCATCGTCTCCGAGGTGCTGTGAAAGCTCCACGTCGCGTTCGTGAACACGAGACCATGAGTGCCCGTGGCGAGATCCGTCCATGCTTGATCGCGAATGGAACGCGCGGCCTCAAGACCTTCTTCCGCAAGTCCGATCGCTTGCAACGCCGTGCGAGATCTTGGAAGAAACTGAAGTTCGTTCGTGAGAAGAAAAAACGCCGTGAGCGCAGCGGTCGCAAACATGCTGGTCACAACCAGCACTTCGAGAAGGGATGCCCCGCTGCGTCGCATCATAGAAAATCAACGAATATCAATCACGCCAGCCGCGGTCACCGTGATCACGGACTCCCGTGTTCCGTCTGAAATCGTGACGGTTGAACTTGCCGTCGTGGCTCCATTCGGACGGAGAAAATCAATTTCAGGCACGCCAGAAATCGTCACCGCATCGCTCACGTTCGTCGTCACATCGAACACGGAATTTCGTGTCGCATACGATGCGCCTTGGAAGCTCGTGATCGCATGCGGAAAAAAGGCGACGCCGCGCGCCGCATCATTCGTCCCCGCGATCGTATCGCTTCTCGAGGCCAGAAGTTCGCGTCGAATGGTTTCGCGAACGCGGTCAAACTCCTGACGCCGGAGTGTCGTGGTTGTGAGCGCGGTCGACAGAATGGCGAGCGCCGCAAAAATGCCGATGATGATCGTGAATTCGATGAGTGTGAATCCGGGCCGCATAGCCTCAACGGTATTTAATCCCCTGCGTGAGTTGATAGATCGGCGTGATGATGGAGATTGCGATGAATCCGACAAGGAGACCAACCCCAAGAAGCGTGAGAGGTTCGATGAGCGTTGAGAGATTTCGCGTTGCGTTGTCCACTTCGCGTTCGGTGAATTCCGCGAGTGCCAGGAGGCTCTCCGGAAGCTTTCCCGTCCGTTCGCCGACGCCGACCATGCTCACGGTGGTGCGGCTGAAGAGTCGCTCGTGTGTTTTGAGAACGGATCCGATCGTTTCACCGCGCTCAACGGCGGCGGCGATCGAAAGAAACGCTTTGCGATACACAAGATGGTCGAGCGAGTTCGCCGTCAAAGAGAGCGCGGGCACAATCTTCACGCCGCTCTGAAGCAATGTTCCGAGAATCCGTGTACATTTTGCCGTTTGAATGTTGCGCACCAAGCTCCCAAACACCGGGAAGGCGAGGATCAATCGTTCCGTGAGTGAAGCGACCCGCGCAATCCGAGACAGAAAAAACATCGCAAAACCCATGAGCACGATGCCGAAAAGGAATAGAATCCAGTTGCGTTGGAGCCACTGGCTGGACACGAGAAGGGCGCGGGTCGTTGGCGGGAGTGTCACGCGGAGGGAGACAAAAATCGGAAGGAGTTTCGGGAGAAGATAAAATGCAAGATACGCGCCAATCCCAAAGGCGCCGAGCAGAACGATGCATGGATAGAAAAGTGCCGAGCGAATTTTTCCGCGGAGCTCATCCGCCTTTTCGAGTTGCGTTACGAGATAGCGAAGCGAGCTTGGGAGCGTTCCGGAGGATTCACCGATCGAGATGGTATTCGTAAAGAACACGTCAAATATCTGTGGAAATTTTCCTAAACTCGTGCTGAGTGGAATCCCTTCATCCACCGACGCAATCGCTGTTTCGAGGATGTAACGCAGGCTCGATTGGGCGAGTTGTTCCTGCAACACAACGAGCGACTCGCGCAAAGGAATCCCCGCATCAAGCATCACCGAAAGATGTTTTGCGAAAATGATTTTGTCGCGAACCGAGACCCGGAGCAAGATCGGTTTTCCCGTCCGAAGGACGGCCATGACGGGGACATGCTTCGGCACGGAGCGTTCGGTTGTGTGTGTGTTGGCCATGTGATTAGCGGATGACGCGAAGCAGCTCGGCGATCGACGTGAGTCCAGATGCGGCTTTCTGGAACCCATCTTCCAACATGGTTGTCATCCCTTCCGCAATGGCGGCGTTGCGGATTTCGTCTGCGCTTGCGCGCTTCATAACGAGACGTCGGATGGGTTCTGTAATCTCGAGCACTTCGTAAATGCCAATGCGCTTCGTGTACCCGGTGTCATTGCAGAGGGAACATCCCAGTGGCTGCCACACCGTCCGTACCGGATCAAGCAATTTTTTTGGAATGGCTTCGCCTAACGACACCCGTTCTTCCGCAGTCAGTTTATATTGCTTTTTGCACTGTTCACAAAGACGTCGCATCAGACGTTGTCCGATCACAAGATTCACCGTTGAAGCGATGAGGAAGGGTTCGATCCGCATATCGAGGAGTCTTGGCAGCGTCGTCGCCGCATCGGTTGTATGAAGCGTCGAAAGCAAGAGGTGCCCTGTAAGGGCCGCATTCACGGCAATGCCCGCGGTTTCTGTGTCTCGAATTTCTCCGACGAGAATGATGTTCGGATCTTGCCGGACGATCGAACGGAGTCCGGAAGCAAAGGTGAGATTCGTTTGCGTGTTGACCTGAATTTGCGTAATTCCTTGGACGGAGTATTCAATTGGATCTTCAATCGTGACGATCGAAATTTCGCGCGTGTTGAGTATTTGCAAGATCGCGTAGAGCGTTGTTGTCTTTCCGGAACCGGTCGGGCCGGTTGCGAGAATCATGCCGTATGGTTTTTTGATGTACCGGCTGATCGTCGTAAGATCTTGTTTTGAAAAACCAAGCTCCGAAAGCGAGAGGGCTTGCCCTTGCCCCACCAGGAGTCGCAGAACGATATCTTCGCCATAAAACGTCGGAACGATGGAAACGCGCAGATCGATTTCTGCACCATCTTCGATCACGCGGAACCGACCGTCTTGCGTGGCAAGATGTTCGTCAGTGCGCAAACCGGAGAGCACCTTCATACGCGTGATGATGAGCGGATGATACTCTTTCGGAAGCGACAAAATGTCGTGCGCGATGCCGTCAATGCGATAGCGAATGACAACCGACTCTGCCGTGGGGTCAATGTGAATATCCGAGGCGTGTGCCGCCCATGCGCTTCGAAGCAAGTGCTCCACGAGTTGTGTGACGGAACTGATCGAATAGAACCCTTCCATGTCTGGCACGAGTTTTTGCGCGCGTGTTTCTTCAATGCTCTCCGCGATGAGCGTCTTGAACTCTTTTTTACTTTTGTTGGGAGGCGCGGATGGCATAGAAAGGTATTACGAGTATACCCTTTTTCCGGTCAAGAAAACGTTGCGGCATAGAATCTCACACCTGCGTCTTGCATGTGAATCTCGATGACATGCCGCGCCGCATCCGAAAACGCCGCGATATCGTAGAGCGTCGAGCGGTTGACGATGAGATCACGCGTCTTCACGCCGTCAACAAAAATCTCGAGCCGCTTGTCTGTTGCATCCGCCGATTCAAGCACCAGATGCATTTTGGCCGCTTGGACGCCCATCCGAAAGCGTGCGTCTGCGGATTCCGTTTCGGCATATTCGGGTTCAAAACGCCACGTGCCGCTTGTTGTCCACCCGCCTGTTTTTGCATCGCCGCGCGTGCGACCGAAATACGTCTCTGGCGTTTTGATCTTCGAAAAATCCTGCACGGGAATGCGGTCGCTCACGTTACCAAGCTGGACTTCCGTTACTATCCCGAGGAGGGTGCGAATGACTTCCTCGCTTGTCTCGTATTCCCCTTCACCGAAGTGCGTGTGGCGAAGCCGTCCCATTCGGTCGAAAAAATACTCCGCGGGCCAGTACGTATTGCCATATGCGTTCCATGTCGCATAGTCTGGATCAAGCGCGATCGCGTGTTTAAATCCATTCTTGACGATTTCCGCTTCGACGTTGGTTGGTTTCGCTTCGAACGCGAACTCGGGCGTGTGCACGCCAACGATCACGAGCCCCTTGTCCGCGTATTTTTCGTGCATGGATTTGATGAACGGGTAGGTACGAATGCAGTTGATGCAGGAGTATGTCCAAAAATCGATCAGCACGACCTTGCCCTTGAGTTTCTCCGGCGTGAGTGATTGTCCATCGAACGTATTCCACCACTT
>CAYIQM010000001.1:17933-35459 GCA_964365615.1 uncultured Gammaproteobacteria bacterium
CCGAACACGCGTTGGATCCTTTGCGTATATTTTGCGAGCGATCGCACGCGCGTCACGGCAGCTTGGCCGCCATATGCGATCGCAAGCATCGGGAGCCCGGCACCGAGCGCATAGGCAGTCAGCAACGCCCCGGCTTGCGAGAGATGTTGTTTTGCCACGACGAGCGTCAAGATCGATCCGAGCACCGGGCCCGCGCACGGCGTCCAGACAAGGCCGAGCGAAACGCCCAGGAGAAAACCGCTCCAGAGCCCCTGACTCGCAATATCCGTCTTCGGCGTAACTCGCGCGAGCGCGGGCTGGAACTTTTCGAAAAACGATTCCTGCATTTTCGGAAAGATCATCATCAGGCCGAAGAGGCCGATCACGATCGTTGCAACGGTCCGAAACGCGCCCGGCGAGATGCCAAGCTGCCGTCCGAAGACGGTAAAGAGGATCACAAAAAAAGAGAAGGAAAGAATGAAACCCAACACAATAAAAAGCGGACGCGACGGATGCGAGCGCGTCGTGGATGTGCCCAAGATGATCGGGAGGAGCGGAAGGATGCACGGTCCTGCAATCGTCACGACGCCGGCAAGGATGGCAAACAGAAAGAGAGTCATGCTGACCGCAGCATATCACGAACGACCTTCATCCATGAGGTTCTTCTTTAACGTAGCCAGTCGTTCCGTGATCGTGGCCAACCACGAAAAAGAAGGAGTGCGAGCGGCGCACCCCAATTTGCCCAGCGTTCAATAAAATCCCAGAAGGATTCGCCTACGATCGGACGAATGAGTGCTGTCCAAAATCCCCAGAATGCGGCCCAGAGGAGCACGACACGAATCGGATGAAGCAGCACGATGAATGCGACGATGATGTCCAGAACCCCGATGGCCACAAGCAACTGCGTGGACATGATGGGATCCGTTCCGAGCACCCATTGGATCCATCCGATCCACGCCTGTTTCCCTTGGAGCGCGAACATGCCGTGTCCGATAAATTCACCCGCGACGGAAATGCGAAGGATCCATTCGATGGTTTTTGAAGAGTTCATATAATTGAGCCCGCAGAGAAACTCATCTGTATCTGTCATTTCGAGCGGAGCGTAACGAAGTCGAGAAATCTTTTTCTCTACACGATGAGATTCCTCCACTCGCTCCGCTCGGTCGGAATGACACTGATGCGCTTTTGCTACAGTTTCATGATTGTGATTTTTTGAAGTCAACGCGATTCAATCGTAAGGCACGGAAATCTCTCTCGCAATTGTACAGCAAGATCGGCCGCATGGAAGCCCGCGTCGCGCGGAAGATCGCTCACGAGTGTTTTTTTGAATTGCATTTCCTGAATGAAATACGTTTCTCCATCTTTGAGGTATCCGGCCATCTCAAAAAAATCTGCCGCTGTATGTACGCCGGGGCAGATCGTTGTCCGAAATTCGTGATCAACTCCCGAAGTTTGTATGATGCCGAACGTCTCGCGGCAATTCGCAATGGCATTCGCACTGCCGGAATAACTGACGCGCACGACGTGTTGATATTGCTCCCACGGTGCTTTCAGATCCATCGCGAAATAATCAACGAGATGATCCGCGATGAGCTCGCGGATGACTGTTGGATGAACCCCGTTCGTATCGAGTTTCACGAGGAGACCGAGTTCCTTCACGCACTTGATAAACGCACGAAGGCCGACCTGAATCGTGGGTTCCCCTCCCGTGATGCACACGCCATCGAGCATCCGTATGTGTTGCCGAAGATACGTTAGCACAGATGCCTCGGTAACGCTCGTCTTTGGGCGCACCGCGCCTGCCGCCCGCCTGCCGGACGGGCAGGGCGGGCAGATGGAGATGAGCTCCGGATTGTGGCAGTAGGGACACCGGAATGGACATCCTTGCGTGAACACAATCGAGCAGCTCTTGCCCGGATAGTCGAGGAGACTCAACGGTTGGAATCCAGCGATCACCATAGTCACGCCATCACTTCGGCGAACGCGGGTTCGACGATCGGCTTCAGAGGTTCTTGGCGCATGGATCCAGCGGCATCGATACGGTATTCAATACGCTCCGCGTATTCACTCTTCTTCCCTGTATTCCATTGGTCCACCGGACGAAAATATCCGACGATACGCGACCACACCTCGCACGCTGCGGTGCATGTCGGACATGCCTGATGTTCCCCGCGCAAATACCCATGCGTTGGACAAATGCTAAAAGTCGGCGTGATGGTGAAGTAGGGGAGGTGATAATTTTCCGCAATGCTTTTTACAAATGCACGGCACGTTTGCCAGTCCTTCACGCGCTCACCGAGGAAGAGGTGGTGAACCGTACCGCCCGTGTACTTCGTCTGAAGCTCATCCTGGTGGTCGAGCGCATGCAGCGGATCATCCGTATAACTCACTGGCAAGTGCGTCGAGTTTGTGTAATACGGCGCATCCGGCGTACCGGCCTGGAGGATGCCCGGAAAACGCAAACGGTCTTCCTTTGCGAAACGGTACGTCGTTCCCTCGGCCGGCGTGGCTTCGAGGTTGTAAAAATGACCGGTTGCTTGCTGATAATCGGCGAGTTTTTTGCGCATGAAGTCTAGGACAAGCCGCGTAAAACCCTTTCCTTCCGACGTTGAGATATCCTGTTGAAGGAAGTTCAACGCGGCTTCATTCATGCCATTCAATCCGATGGTCGAGAAGTGATTATGCAGGCTCGGGAGATATCGTTTCGTAAACGGGAGCAGACCGCGCTCGATGTTCTCTTCCACGACTTTCCGTTTGATCTCGAGCGATTCTTTTGCGATATCCATGAGCCGACCGAGACGCCGGAAAAAATCCTCCTTTGTCTTTGCAAGGAACCCGATGCGCGGAAGATTGATCGTCACGACACCGATGGACCCCGTCATCTCTGCGGATCCAAAGAGTCCGCCGCCGCGTGCGCGGAGCTGACGCAGATCGAGCTGCAAGCGACAGCACATACTGCGCACGTCGCTCGGATTCAGCGACGAGTTGATAAAATTTTGGAAATAGGGAATGCCGTATTTTGCCGTCATCTCGAACAGTGCCTTGACATTTTCATTTTCCCAATCAAAATCCTTCGTGATGTTGTATGTCGGGATCGGGAACGTAAAGATGCGGCCTTTCGCGTCGCCCGAGGACATGACGTCAATAAACGTTTTATTGATGACATCCATCTCTTTCTGGCACTCCCCGTAGGTAAACGGTTGTTCGACGCCTCCGATGACGGGTCGTGTATCACGCAAGTCTTCTGGGCATACCCAGTCGAGCGTGATGTTCGTGAATGGCGTCTGCGTTCCCCATCGTGATGGGACGTTGAGATTAAACACGAACTGCTGAATGCACTGCTTCACCTGCGCCTCGGTCATGTTGTCAATCTTCACGAACGGCGCGAGATACGTGTCGAACGATGAGAACGCTTGCGCGCCCGCCCATTCATTCTGCAACGTGCCGAGAAAATTCACCATCTGCGCAACAGCCGTCTCGAGGTGTTTTGGAGGTAACGACTCCACCTTGCCTGGCACGCCATTGAACCCCTCTTCAAGAAGCTGTCGGATGCTCCACCCCGCGCAGTACCCCGAGAACATGTCCAGATCGTGGATGTGCACGTCGCCTTCGACGTGCGCTTCACGGATTTCCTTCGTGTACACGGAGTTCAGCCAGTAGTTCGCGATCAGTTTGCCGGAGGTGTTCAAGATCATGCCGCCAAGCGAATAGCCCTGGTTCGCATTCGCGTGTACGCGCCAGTCCGACTGGTTCAGATATTCTGTGATGGTCTTCTCAACTTCGATCGCCACGCCCTTGGACGTCCGCGCCTGCTCACGCTTGTCGCGATACACGATGTACGCACGCGCCGTTTTGTAGTGGCTCGAACTCATGAGCGCGAATTCGACGATGTCCTGAATCTCTTCGACAGACACGATCTCGTTCTCTTTCTTCATCTTTTGGAGATGACGATCAATGGCATCCGTGAGCTTCCGGACTTCGGGGAGTTTGAACTCCCCCGTCGCTTCGGCGGCCTTCCGAATTGCGTGAGAGATGCGCGTCGCGTCGTACGCGACTCGGTCGCCGCTACGTTTGATGACAGTTGACGTGGACATAGGAGAGGTTCCTTTTAGGAATAAAATAAAACTCATCGGAGATGAGCTTCTAGAGCTTCAATGGGCTATGCGGCTGGCGATGACGCCACTAGACGGGGTCGTTGAGCGTGATGCGTTGTGGACAGTTGGGAATGAGGCAGAGGAGCTCGTTAAATTCGCTCTTCTTTATGGAATTAAGTTCGTGACAGTGCTTGCACTTCACTTCGATTTCACTCTCGATGAGTACGCCCTTGAAGAGGAGCTTGCGGCAATTGGAGCACCGATACTCATGGGTGGTACATCCCATATCTTGTTATCACAAACACAGTATACCACAAGATGTTGTGGTCAAACGGTATCTTGGGGATAACCGTCGTACACACGGAAGCTGTATCTTCATCGAGCTGTGAGCACACGTTCCACGAGCTTGAGCGGATCTTCTTTCATCACATCGTGATGAATTTTTATTTCGACATTCGCCGCAACATCGGGCGGGAGATATTTTGAGACGAGATGTTCGACCTCGGCCGGCATGACGAGATGGATATGTGGAATCTTGTGTTCACGTTCGAGTTTCGTGAGATGTGTTGCAAGTTGTTTGGCAAAGACGTGTAACCTGTGTGTGTCATCAGGGAAAAACTCGAACGAACCTTCGCCGTCCTTGGTCTCTTTCGGCAGGGCAACGCCATCGAGTTCTTCAAGCGAGTCGCCGGCGGCAAACCAACATCTCGCGGTCACGGAATCTGCGGCAACAATGAGCGCGCTATCGGCAAATCGTTGGAGGTGTTTGGGGAGAAGCATAGGGCCTCTAGGATAGCGGAAAAAGATTGACAGAGGAAGAAGCGCGCGTCATGATGCGCATGTGATCGAGGCGAATGTTCAAACGAATGATTCTCAAACTCACGCCGCCTGCGTAACTCATTTCCACTCACGTTTCGATCATGTGACGTTTATCGCGTCCAGCTTGCACGAGCCGTCTACATGTGACGATCAAAAATTTGAAAGACGAAGCGACGCCAAAAGAGAATGATGCGGGGGTGCTTGAGTATTTTTGTTCTCATTCTCCTTAACATGAAATATGCCACGCATTCTCATTTTACAGGTCACCGGAATGACCTGTAAAAGCTGCGAACATCTTGTGAACGATGCGTTGAAAGATATTCCCGGCGTCATCGAAACTGAAGTCTCCGTTAAACGCAAAAAAGTTGCTTTCCGTCTTCAGGACGAAGCGAAAGACCCCGATATTGTCTTCATCAATCAAAAGCTCTCTCCTCACGGCTATCAGATGTATCCGGAAGGATGTGCAATCACCGAACGGCGCGCCGATCCATTCCACAAACGTCTTAGACGCACGCTGCCCGCCATTCTCCTCGTCGGCATTGCCCTGCTGTTTTTGAGCCCGTTGCGCAAGATCGTTCCGACGGCTTCGGCAAGCGCATCCATCGGCGCGCTATTCCTCCTTGGCATCGTCGCATCTGTTTCCACGTGCCTCGCATCTACGGGCGGATTCATGCTCGCCTATAGCTCGGAAGCCGGTTCAAAACGAAAAACGTTGCTCATGCATCTCGGCCGCTGCGGTGCCTTCGTTATCGGCGGAGCGATCTTAGGCGCAATCGGCGGCGCGCTCCCAACCGGATCCGCAATCTGGTATGGCACGCTTGGAATCGTTCTCGGGATCGGATTTTTCTTCGTTGCGCTGAACCTGCTTGATCTCTCGCCATCGCTCGCCTCGCTCGGCATCACGCTCCCGTCGTCTGCAACTGGATTCGCGGATCGAATACGCAAACGGCCGGGGAGCATCACCCCGCTTCTTGTCGGTGCCGTGACGTTCATCCTGCCGTGCGGCTTTACGCAAACCGCGCAAGCGCTCGCGCTTGCTTCCGGCTCGTGGTCAAACGGAACGGTACTCCTGCTTGCCTTTGCGCTCGGAACGCTTCCGGTGCTCCTCGGCGTGACGACCATCGCCTCAAAAGCCTCGCTCCAGCATCAAACCTTGCGCCTTGCAATGGGTGCGATTCTCTTGTTCTTCGCGCTTGGCCAGATTCACGCGGGTCTCACGGTCTTCGGCGTTCCTCTGACGTTCACGACCGCGACGATCGGTGCCGTGGCAGATGGGGATGTCCAGGTCGTCAACATGAACGTCACCTCGTACGGATATGCGCCAAACTCATTCACGCTAAAAAAGGATGTCCCTGTCCGTTGGGAAATCAATGCGACCGACGTCAGCGGATGCACGAACTCGATCGTCTCGCGCGATCTCAACATCAATCGCCGTCTGACGCAAGGCAAGAACCTCATCACGTTCACTCCCCACAAAACGGGTACCATCGCCTTTTCGTGTTCAATGGGCATGGTGCGAGGGACATTTAACGTGATGTAACCCCTATGAAAACAATCACCATCCCAATCAAAGGAATGCACTGCGCGTCTTGTGCAATCACGATCGAGAAAGATCTCGCGCACGTCCCGGGCGTTATGAAGGCACATGCGAACCTTGCAATGGAACGTGCGACCGTTGAATACGACGAAGCGACCGTGACGGTGGAGAAACTCGCGCAAACGATCAAAGAGACGGGATACGATCCTGTTCTGGCGGCGACGAGCGACCTGCGACATGCGACGCGCGATCACGCCCACATCGGGTACGCCACGAACGTGGAACTCGTCGCCGCTTTCGTGCTCGTGATCCCCCTCATCATCTCGATGTTCGTGATGCCGAGCTTCGGAACGATCCTCGGACGGCCCGCGTGGCTCGTATTGGATTTCATCGCTGCATGGATCCTCGTCGCATGGCTTGGCCGACCGTTCCATCTGGGAGCCGTGAACGAGTTACGCCACGTCCGAGCGAACATGGATACGCTTGTGTCCGTTGGGACAGGTGCCGCGCTCCTCTGGAGCACCTATGCATTTGCGGCCGGACGTCTCGAAGATGTCTATTTTGAAGTCGCGGGAATCATCATTCTCTTCTTGCTCCTTGGAAAATATCTTGAGGCGAAACAGCGGATGAAAGCGGGCGTTGCGATCCAGATGCTCCTCGGTCTTCATGCAAAGCTTGCGCATCGCATCAGGTCAGACGGCATCATTGAGGAGATTGATCCAAAAGAACTTCGGCCCGATGATCGTTGTCTCGTGAAAGCGGGCGAACGCGTGCCAACAGATGGTGTGATCGTGGAAGGAGCGACGAGCATTGACGAATCCATGCTGACCGGGGAGCCAATCCCTGTCGAAAAACATGCGGGGGACTCAATCTTCGGCGCAACAATCAACGGCACGGGCGTCATCACGATGCGCGTGACGGTTAAACCGGGGTCATCAGCACTTGACGCGATTGTGCGGACCGTCGAGCACGCGCTTGCAACGAAATCACCGATCGAAAAACTCGTGGATCAGGTTTCCTCACTCTTTGTTCCAACTGTCATTGGCATCGCGTTCGTGACGCTCGTCGTCACGCTCTTCATCGCGAATCCGGGCGAAGCGATCCGGAACGCGGTCGCCGTGCTCATCGTCGCGTGTCCGTGTGCCATGGGGCTTGCAACGCCCGCCGCGATCATGGTCGGCGCCGGAGCCGGAGCTCGCCGTGGCATTTTGATCAAAGACGGTTCTGCGCTCGAAGCCGCGCGCAAGATCACGCTTGTCGTATTCGACAAAACGGGCACGCTCACGGAAGGGAAACCGAGCGTGACGGATATCCTCCCGCTGAACGGGACGGAGGAACGAGAACTCCTCTCGGTTGCGGCCTCGCTGGAAGCGTCCTCCGAACATCCGCTCGCGCAGGCGATCATTTCGGCCGCGATGGCAAAAAACATCGTGGCACCGCGCGCGTCGAATGTCGAATCCATTCCGGGCTACGGCGTAAAAGGGCTCGTTGATGGTTCGCTCGCCATTCTCGGCAAACCGGAATTTGTTTTTGAATCCATTGACGAATCGTCCTTGCAAACCTTACGCGCCGCCGCGAAAACCGTCATTGCCGTCGCACACGGCGGAAAACTTCTCGGCCTGATTGCCGTGCAGGATCGCATCAAAGAAGATGCACCGTTTGCAATGAAAAAACTACAAGAGATGAAGGTGGAAGTCGCGCTTCTCACGGGCGATCACGAAGCGACGGCACAAGCGGTTGCGTCACAACTCGGCATCACGACCGTTTTTGCGAATGTTTCGCCGACGGGAAAGGCGGAGCTTGTGAAGAAGTTGCAAACGCAAGGAAAAAAGGTTGCCTTCGTGGGCGATGGATTGAACGACGCGCCGGCACTCGCACAAGCGGATCTTGGCATCGCGATCGGAACAGGCACGGACGTCGCGATTGCGACGGGACAAATTGTGCTCATGGGCGGTTCGCCGACAAAAGCCGTCGAGGCGATCGTGCTCGCGCGCCTGACCTTTCGTGCGATCAAACAAAACCTCTTCTGGGCCTTTGCCTATAACGTGATTGGCATCCCGCTCGCCGCGATCGGCGTCCTGAATCCCATCCTCGCAAGTTTCGCAATGGCCCTGTCGAGCGTAAGCGTTCTCTCGAACTCTCTGCGGATTGCGAGGAAGATGGGGAGGTGATAGAGCGAACGGTATGACAGCAACTGTCATGAAGGAGAAAGTAAAAGAACTGGAGAAGCGCGTAACCGCGATGGAGTTGATGTTGCCGTTTGAAAAAAACATCTGTTCCACGGTCAAAAAAATATCGAGCACAAACGGAGAGTCCTGTTGCGAACAGGCGGTGCCTTGAAAGGAAAACTGCCAAAGAATCCAGTCGCATGGCAAAGAAAGATGCGGAGTGAATGGGATCGAGCCTGATGGAAGTGATTGAAGAGACGTTTTTCATTGCCAAATCTCCTCATCGCCGCGACGGCGATCGAATATAAAATTCCGCTCCTCACGCGCAACGCGAAAGATTTTCGGAGGATTCCGGGGCTTGTCGTGACAAGTACCGTGTAACGGATTGCCAGAAAGCTGGAAAGATGATACAAAAGATGTATGCTCCGTGAGATCTACCTTGATCACGCCGCAACGACATATCTCGATGAGCGTGTGTTGGCAGCCATGCAGCCCTATTTTTCTAATTGTTTCGCGAATCCATCGTCATTCCATACGCCGGGCATGCGCGCGAAAGAGGCGGTGACGACGTCACGCGCAACGGTTGCGAAGATCCTCAACGCGCGTGAGGACGAAATTATTTTCACCTCTGGCGGAACAGAATCTGACAATTTGGCTGTCGTTGGAATTCCCAGAGCGACTTTCGACTTTCGACTTTCGACTCAAGCCCCACGTCACGTCATCACATCCTCGATTGAACATCATGCTGTGCTTGAGCCGCTCCTCTATCTCCAAAAGAAAGGAGAGATTGAACTCACGATTCTTCCGGTAGATAAATTCGGCCGCGTGTCTGTTGAAAACGTAGAGAATGCGTTGCGTCCGGATACGATTCTCGTCTCCATCATGTATGCGAATAATGAAATCGGCACGATACAACCACTCGCAGATATCGGCCGTGCGATCTTAAAATGGCGACGGGGGGGCGAGACGAACATCGCCCAGCCCTATCCGTATTTTCATTCAGACGCCTGTCAGGCCGCTGGTGCTCTTGATCTCGACGTTGAAAAGCTGCATGTGGATTTGATGACCGTCAATGCTGCAAAGATTTACGGCCCCAAAGGGATTGGCATGCTCTATCTCCGCCGTGGCGCAAAAATTGAACCGCTCGTCCGAGGAGGCGGACAGGAACGCGGGATCCGCGCCGGAACGGAAAACGTAGCCGGGATCGTCGGATTCACCACAGCGCTCGAGCTCGCGCAAGCGGAAAAGGACGTTGAGAATGCCAGGCTCATCGCACTGCGCGATCGCTTGATCGAGGGGCTCCTCGCAATTCCGAAAACGCGGCTGAACGGACACCCGATCGAACGGCTCCCGAATAATGCGAACATCTCCTTTCTCGACATCGAGGGCGAGGCCGCCGTACTCTATCTCGACGCGGAAGGGATTTACGTTTCGACGGGATCTGCCTGTGCCTCGCAATCGCTCGACCCTTCGCACGTCATTCTCGCGACCGGCCTTTCCTACGAGGGCGCGCACGGATCGCTCCGGTTCTCCCTCGGGGCTCGCACGACAGCGGACGACGTTGAACGCGTCATCGCCGTCATGCCCAATGTCGTCGCAAGGCTTCGCCACATGAGTCCGGTGAATTTAGATATGAAATACTTTGTATGAGCGACGTCATAACAAAACCAACAGAAGATGCGCGCAAAGGCGACGTTGTTCTGTCCCAAGGCCCGAACGCCGGCAAGGGATGGTTTTATACGGACACCGTGAAAGACCAT
Source organism: uncultured Gammaproteobacteria bacterium (assembly GCA_964365615.1). Taxonomy (GTDB): domain Bacteria; phylum Patescibacteriota; class Patescibacteriia; order 2-12-FULL-60-25; family 2-12-FULL-60-25; genus CAITMG01. The sequence continues at coordinate 28,291 of CAYIQM010000001.1, forward strand.
TTTTTTCATCCAAAAAACTTTATGGAGAAAGAAGAAGACTATGCGGACGCGGCGATGGGAATGGTTGGCGCGCCCGCGTGCGGCGACGCGATGAAGATCTGGATCAAGGTGGATCCGGCGACCGATCGCATCACGGATCTCAAATGGAAGACGTTCGGCTGCGCATCCGCGATCGCGTCAACATCCATGATGTCCGTCATCGTAACGGAGAACGGCGGGATGTCGCTCGAAACCGCGCGAAAACTCAAACCGCAAAACATCATGGAGCGGCTCGGCGGTTTGCCGGCGCGTAAAGTGCATTGCTCCGTTCTTGGCGATAAGGCGCTACGCGCCGCGATCAACGATTGGTATCGCCGCGCCGGCCAGCATGAAAAGATCGAAATTGAGCAGGGCCGGATCATTGATAAGATATTAAAAGTAACTGACCATGACATCGAAGAAGCGGTGCTCGACGGCGCGGATACGCTCGAAAAAGTGCAGGGAAAAACAAAGGTCGGCACCGGCGACCCGTCATGCATCCCCGAAGTCGAAAATTTGATTCGATTTTATCGAGATAAATATTTTGGAGGGAGTGCTGTGTAGCTCGTCGTGCGTAGACGGGTATCAGATCGGTCGGAGGAGCACAATTCGGCGCATCACTTTTTGTCCGATGCGGTGATAGAGCAGCGGACCCGTCGGCACGTCCCAATCCTCAAACGGATCGCCCAGTTGATATCCAAGCGACGCAAGATGCGGTTCAAGATCCACGCGCGCAACGCCACCTGTTGTCTTGAACGCGGGCCAGATGCCTACGACTCGTGCCTGCGATGTCAGGAGCGGCTTCAATGCTGTGAGCGTTGCGATCCAAAGTTCGATAATTTTTTTCGCGTTCCGTTCAAGCGTCGCGCGTGATTCGTTTCCATTGAGTGGCGGACCAAGCATGCCTTCGGTTACGACGCAGTTGATTGAGGATGCTGTAAGATGTCTCGAAAGCTCTCGAACGTCCGAGACAAACGTTTCAATCCGTTGTTCATCGTTTGAGTTGAGGATGTTGTTTGTGACGAGCCATCGGATATTGTTACGCGTATCAGATATTTGTTCAGCGTCACGATCGCTTCCAATGATCCGGACTGCATCTGTCGCGAGCGCAGCTTCCATCAAAATCGTTCCGCTTCCGCAGAAGGGATCAAGAACCACCCCCTCCATGCCCTCCCCCTTCGTAAGGGGGAGGGAGACAAGGTTCACCATCATGCGTGCGAGCTTGGGCGGAAGCATACCAGCGATTGCATCGCGAGATGGACGCCCATAATCGCGCAAACTCCAGGCATCCGCATCTTGCACGTGCGTCGTCTTCCCAATATGTACGAGATCCTTCTCGATAAAAATGCAAAAATCAATCCCATCGGTCGTGAGTTTTAATTTCGCGACAGCCGCTGGCGAAATCTCCGTCCCTTCTTTCCCCGTCACCCATCGCGATGCAATGCTACGCGACTTCAGCGCGCGTTTGAATGCGATCGGGAGTTTAGAAAATGCTTTCGAGCCAAAGACGGTCAAACCAAAATTGAGAACTCCTCCCCTCACCCATCCACGCGAGACGGATCGAACACCACCCCCCTGCCCCCCTCCTTGCGGGACGGTAAGGAGGGGGGTGAAATGGGAGGTTAACAGCTCCCCCTCCAATTCCGATGTCGGGATCGTCGCGATGATATCTCCAAGCTTCACGGTTCCGCCGAGCTTCCGCATCAATTCCTTTCCATCCCATTTGTGATCCTCAACGATCGCCGCATTTCCAATGAGCAGCGGAGAGATCGTCTGCGGCTTGACGGATCGAAATTCCGCTAAAGAAAGCCTCGGATGAGTCCCAAAAATAAGAAAATGACGCATAGATAATATCCTACAGGGATTGACGATCCTCGTCACTTGACGGGTCTTTCATTGTATGATGAGGTGGCCTATCCGTCCTGTTGACGGATACCCGATGGTTGAGCGCAATTCTGCGCTTCCAACGGTAGTTGATCTTTTGACAATCGAAGATCAGATCAAGCTTTGCGACTCTAGGGTTGTTGAGTAAGGAGGATATCATGACTCGATGGTTGAGTTACGTGTTCGTGTTCATGGCGATGATGAGCAGCCTGCTCATCTCGCGCCGCGCTTCCGCAGAAGTTCCGAATCGCGAGGTGGCCGACTTCCATGAGTATGGCGATGCCGTACTCGTCGAGGCTGGCGTGGATGCCACGATCCCCACGGTGCTCGCGCGCTTCGGCGCACGGTACCAAGCGCAGACAGGGACGCCACTCACCTGGCAGATCATCTGGCAGGAGAACGTGAACAGGGGAGTTGCAGACAAAGTCCTCTTCCCTATGTGCGTCGTCAAGGACGCAGGGGGACGGATCCGGACTGTCTATGCGAAGACTGGCAATGTGACCGTGTGGTCCAAGCACTGTCCGGATACCTCGAAGACTGCCGGAAACTACCCATATCAGGCGCTTGGCCTCATGGCCGGGCCAGCGGGACGGTTCTATGTTCCGCTCAAGCCTGTTGTCGTGGAGCCGCAGTGCTACACGAAGAAGGACTGCGCGACTCTCCTCGCCAAAGAAGGCTGGCAAAAGCCCGGCACCACAATGGCAACGTCGCCGCAGACAACGAAACAAACGCCCAATGCGCCAATAGATGCGATGGTGAAGGACGCGCGTGCGCGCGTCACAGACGAACGTGAGGTCTTGCAGGCCGAAGTCGTGCGCGTGACGGCCGAACTCGCCGCTGTGCAGAAGAAGCTCGCGAACGCCCCTCAAAAGCATTGGTATGCCCACTGGGGCTGGCTCATTGCCGCGATCGTTTTCTTCCTCGCCGCAGCCGCGCTCGGATACTCCTGGTACCGAGAGCACAAGGCTCACGAGAAGTTGCGCACGGCATACGAGACCTTGGTCAAGAAGCTCCCGGCACAGACCGATGAGCTGCGCATCATGCAAGAGAATTCCGTAGCTGCCGCCCGAAACGCACAGGAGTTCCAAGACACGATGCTCACCCAACATGTGGGCCTCGCCAGAAAAGTTGGCGTGAAGCTCAATTCCAAGATGGGTCATGCAGCAATGTACCAAGCCATCGTCGTTGCGCTGCAAGATCAACGCGTGCTTGCGCAATCAGCGGTCGAAACTGTGCGTGCAGATGCCAGGACCAAAGCTGACGAGCTGACAAGAGTCCGTGGTCTTCTCTACGAAGTCGAACAGGCGCACCAAGCGCTCGTGGCGGAAGTCGCAAGCCTGACGGAGAGTCTGCAAGAAGCGCGGGCGCGAGAACAAGATCGCGAAATCGCAATCGCCGTACTCACGCAGGGACGAGGAAAGGCCGCGGAGCTTCTCGTGGAGCTCGCGGAAATCATCAGCCATCTCACGGCGCACCGTTTCACGGTGACTGCGATGCAGAGGCGATTGAGGCATCTCAAGATCGAGGATCCGAAGCGACAGGTTCTCGTAGACGGCATCGCGTCGAACGAACGCGGTATCCAGAACTTCTTGAGCCAACTCCATACGGTGGAAGATCGGCTCGCCAAAGTTCTTGCGCCGCTCATCGAGGCAAGCATCCGACTCACGGGGCATCCGCCTCTCGACATGGAAATCATCGAGCAAGCGAGCGAATACAGTCACGCGATGCAAAAGGAACTCGCCGCCGCGCGCGACACATGTACGGCAGTAAACCACAGCTACGAAGCTGCACGATTCGAGCAGCGACGTATTGATGTCGCTTCAGCCGAGCTCGCTACGAGATCCGCCAACCTCGACGAGAGAGAACGAGCAGTCCAAGTTCGTGCGGAAGACAGAGGCGTTCTCATCGAGCGCGTCTCTGTGTGCACCAGCAACATCCACACTGCTGCCATCGAGGAGCTCCCGAGCAGCGACCTCGTCGAGGTCGCTGGCGACAAAGGTGCCGAAACGTCGCAGGTGCGCCGAGTCGTGCCGATTGATACATGGAGTGCCAATCGTCTCGTGCGTGATCTCAACGCCATCAACGTGTCCATCAGAGGACAGACGATGCCGGTGACTCCATCGCTCCTCGCAACGCTTGGAGAGTTCTTGACGGGAACATTCGAGCGTCAACACGAGGCCTTCAGGGGCATACCAAACGTGGGCCAGACCGTCCCCGCGCATGGCCCTCTTTGGCTCATTGGGCAAGTCTGGGCCAACCTCAGCGTAGCTGAGCGTGGCAAGTTCACGTCTCCAGCACAACAACCAGCAGAAGCCGCGGCCGGCTAACGCCGTCCTCTGATCTTCCAAACACCCTCCGACCCCGCCCCCGCCGTTGATGCGTCTACGCATTGACAAGCGGGGTGCTTTAATATAAGGTATACGGATCAATTTACTCTTTCACTCATGGGCGGCCATGCCCCTTCGACGGGGTTCTCCGGCGAACAATCTGGAGACGTCCTCTGATTCTATGACCACGCAGTACGAATTGCTCTACATTATCCCTGCGACGTTCACCGACGATGATGTCGGGAGGGTCGAAGGAAACGTCAAAGCCCTGCTCGAAAAGCACGGCGCGACGATTGATTCCACCGCGCGGCTCGGCAAATTCCGGTTCGCGTATCCCATACGGCGCGTCAAACACGGGCACTATATGCTTGTTCGTTTTTCATCCGATGGCGCATCCGTCTCCGCCATCGAAACTGCGCTTCGCATCTCGCAAGAAGCACTTCGCCATCTCATCCTCCGTGCGGACGAAGCCGGCGGCGAGAAATTCGATCTGGTGCAATTCACGGAAGTGAACCTCGATACGCGCGACGAACGGCCTCGACGCCCTTTGATGGAAAAATCCAAAACGAGCGCGGAAATCAAATCTGCCGTCGCGGTGCTTGAACGCCCGACCGTCCTCGCGCCCGCACCCATTGTCGAGGTCCCCGAACTCTCCGCAGAAGCGCTCGAAAAGAAAATTGAAGCGGCGCTCGAAGAAAAAATCTAACGCGCATCTATGAATCTCAACCGCGCCATGATCATCGGGAATCTCACGCGAGATCCCGAAACACGCACCACGCCTTCGGGGCAAACGGTGTGCAATTTTTCGGTTGCGACGACGTCGCAATGGAAGGACGCGCAAGGCGTCAAACAGGAACGAACGGAATATCATCAAATCGTCGTATGGGGAAAGCTCGCGGAGATCTGCCAACAGTATCTTGCCAAAGGCCGCAAAGTGTATGTGGAGGGCCGTTTGCAGACACGCGAATGGGAAGGGCAAGACGGATCAAAAAAACAGCGTACGGAAATTGTCGCAGACAACATGATTATGCTCGACCGTGCACCGGCTGGGACGGGCGTCGGGCAGACCACGACGGGCGTCGAGAGTCGTGAGTCGAACGTCGCTCCTGCCACCTCTGCCGATGGGCAGGCACATGGGCCTGCCCCTACGGGAACCCAGATCGCATCGTCGCAGATCCTTGATAAGGGAATCGGCGATCAGGAAATTCGCATCGAAGATATTCCATTTTAAGCTACTGTTTATCCCGCCTTTGGCGGGACCCCGCATACGAATCATAATTCAACTGTGTGGCGGGGCTTGCCTACTTCCAACTATGCCCTCAAAAAAAATCATAGACCGCCAATGTAACTTTTGCCGTTCGAACATGGAGGCGATAAGTTACAAAGATACAAAGACGCTCCAACGGTATCTTTCTTCCTTCGGAAAGATCGTTCCACGCAAGCGCTCGGGCGTGTGCGCGTGGCATCAACGCAAACTCTCAAATGCCATCAAACGCGCGCGTTTCATGGCACTGTTGCCCTATGTGGTGCAGTAAAAGGAAGAAGACAGTAGGCTTTAGACAGTAGCGATACCGTGAATTTAGCTCTATTGAGCGAAAATTTGCTCTGAAAGCTTGACAAAATGATGGAAATGTAATATACGTGTGTTCTTTACAATCATCACCCGCAGCAAAAAGAGCGTAAATGCTTGTGCTTTCTTCGCTGCTGGTTAACCAGACGGAAGTCGGAGACCAACAACCTGTCGCTCCCTTTGGGTACAGCTCCAAAGATCGCTTCTGCCGAAACAGAAGTGCGGCCGAGGATGCGAAACATTCTCGTTCAGCGCACTGCGAAACAGTGCGATGGAAGGTGATGTCATGGAAACGAAAAACAAGTACGAGTCGACGATTCCGAAGTGGGCTGTGGACTGTATCGGCGCAGCCAGTTTCACGACCAAAACTGGAGTCGCAGATCTCGTCATGTTGCTACTGGCGATGCTGGGCGGCGGCGGCATGTTGTGGACGACGAGCTTGATGAACTACGACAGCATCCTCATCATGTTCGACATTTTATACGGACTCATGATATGCGTGTGCGCGATTCCGGGGTTTCTCCAGGCTCAGTATCTCGTGGCTCGGTGGACTCTCAAGAGGGTCTGGAAAAAGGCCACAGATGAATCATGGGAAGAGGGATCTCGGCGTGTACGCCATGCGCTCGAGATACTCGCTCAAGGGGTCGCGGGCGATCCCGAGCCGATGAAGAAGTGCTTCTATGCCGCGCGCGATAGCGCGGCGGTACTGGGTGACGGAGATCTTTCCGATGCCCGTATCCGCGACTTCGTTCGCGGCACAGCGGACTGACCACTCGCGCACTCCGCATCGAAAACGCATTCTCGCGCTTCGGTGTCGGGGTGCGTTTTCGTTTTGTGTATCTCTTTCAAAAATTGTTTGACTCCGTTACAGTGCAATAAGGTACAAGGTCTACGAATGTATGAATCTCCAAAATCTTCGCGCGCGATCAGAAATGATCAAACTCATTCGTCGCTTTTTTGATGAACGCGGCTATGTTGAGATGCACACGCCGCGTCTTGTTGGTTTGCCCGGACAAGAGCCGCATCTCGAACCATTTTGGACGACAGTAAAAAAAGTCGAAAGTCAAAAGTCGAAAGTCAAAAGTGACTTTGGACTTGCAACTTTGAACTTTGGACTTCCAGCCGCCCTCATCACCTCCCCCGAATACATGATGAAACGGCTGCTCGCCGCGGGATGTGATCGCATCTTTGATCTTGGTCCCTGTTTTCGAAACGAGGAGCCATGGGATGGAACGCACGATCCGGAATTTTTATTGCTCGAATGGTATCGCAAGGACGCAGATCTCTCATCGCTCATGGATGAGACGGAGGAGATGATGAGGTGGGTTGCAAAAAAGTCTAAAGTCAAAAACGACATGTCTGATGAAGGA
>CAYIQM010000001.1:35559-41849 GCA_964365615.1 uncultured Gammaproteobacteria bacterium
GATGAGGTGGGTTGCAAAAAAGTCTAAAGTCAAAAACGACATGTCTGATGAAGGATTTTCGACTCCTTTCCGCCGTCTCACGGTTGAAGCCGCGTGGCGCGAATATGCGAACATCGAACTTACGCCGCTACTCGATGACCGTGAGGCAATGGCGCGTGTCTGTCGCGAACACGATCAGACCATCACAAAAACCGACACATGGGACGATCTCTATTTCAAGATTTTCTTAAGCGAGATTGAACCGCGACTTTCGACGTTCGACTTTCGACGTTCGACTTTCCTCTATCGTTATCCCGCCTCGATGGCTGCGCTCGCGCGTCGGTGCGCGGACGATCACAGATGGGCCGATCGCGTCGAGCTCTACATCGGCGGTCTCGAACTGGCAAATGGATTTGCGGAATTATCAGACGCAACAGAGCAGCGGAAACGGTTCGAGGAAGATCGCGATCTCCGTCGCTCGCTTGGAAAAAAAACATGGGAGCTCGACGAAAAATTTCTTGCCGCATTGCCTCAAATAGGAAACGCGGCTGGGATCGCCTTTGGCGTGGATAGATGTGTGATGCTTCTTACGGGCGCGACATCCATCAACGACGTGATTCCAAGCTCGGCGAGGGAGAGATTTTTAGCTTGACGCAAATTCGTTGTTCACGCAAACTGCGCGGCATGTCCTCTCCCTCCGAAATTAAAAAAGGTTCAGTTATCCTCCAAAACGGCGATCCGTGGGTCGTGATCGAATTCCAGCACATCAATCCGGGCAAGGGCGCGGCGTTCGTTCGCACGCGCATCAAAAACGCGAAGTCGGGCAAGACGCTCGAACAAACGTACAAGGTTTCCGAAACGATCACGCTCGTCGAGATGGAATACCGCAATATGCAATATCTGTATCACGACGCGACGGGGTACATCTTTATGGATTCTCAAACGTACGAGCAGTTCACGATGTCGGATGCAGATGTGGGCGACGCCGGAAAATTTCTCAAAGAGAGTTTGGAAGTGACGATCTCGATGTATGAAGGTCAACCGATCGCCATCCAATTGCCGCGCAAGATGACGTTCAAAATCGTCGAGACAACGCCTGCCGTGAAGGGGGATACGGCGAGCGGGAACGTTCAAAAAGACGCAAAGGTGGATGTGGGATTCACGATCCGCGTGCCTATTTTTATCAACGAGGGCGAAGAAGTGATCGTGAACACGGACACGGGGGACTACGTTGAGCGGGCGTAAAGCGACGCGAATCATTCTGGCGTCACGATGATCGTGTTCGATGACTCTTGTGTCCCGCCAACCCAGGTAAACGCCGTCACGGCTCCTGGTTTCCGAATCAGGAGGGTGATGCTGCACGGCCCCTGGCAGATCGCAAAGGGCGGATCATCCATGCGCGTTCCATCCACGATCACGGTTTCGCTGATCATTTCTCCTGATGGCGGCGTCAGTTGAAAATTCATGATATTTATTCCGTACTTCGTCGCTTTCAGAACCGGAACTGGCACCGGAGCTCCCAGTGCCGTCACTCGCGCGATCGGGGAGACCACGGTCGTCCCATCCGTAACCACCTGCGAAAAAAGATCCGTCGTGCGATAGAAAACGGTGGAACCGGCACAGGAGCTCGTTCCTCCGCAATCTCTCCAGAGATATGGCTGAGACGAGCCAGAGAGAAGTCCGTAGATTTTATGGCTCTTCACGGTCGCGCCACGGAAGGTATAGTCGGATGTAAAACTTGCGCGGCTGCCGTTCGTGATCTGCTGTGGCACTACGCTGAATTGAAGATCATTCGACGCGGATGCGACAACGAGCGTTGGCCGCTGATCCGCGGGCATAAAAATCTGTCCGTCCTCATTGTATGCAATTGCGTAGAATTTTTCGATGAGTGGCGCTTTGGTCACCGTATAGATCGCGGAGCAGGTCGTCGCATTCAAACAGGTCGCAAGGATAGATCCGTCCGTTTCGGTTTTGATCTCAATCCGCGTGATGGGTTTTATATTTCCCGTGACTTCAGCGAAAATCGATACGTTTTGGTACAGTGTCGCTTGAGAGGCTGTGAGCTTGACGGCGAGAATTGTTCTTGTCGCGTTCGGAGGAACGGTGACTGAAGAAGTTGTGGCGGGAGGGGGCGTGGATGGAGGGGCGGGAATCGGGGGCGTGGTGGTTATCGGTTGCGTCACCGACGTTGATCCTGGACCGTAAAATTCGCTCCCGAGAAGCGTCAGGGAGTCGAAAGACGTCGGGACAAATTGATCAGATGATTCAATCGGCGCACCAACAAGATAATTCGTAAAAAACGTATCCGGGACGTCCACGACGTTTGTATTCCATGTCGCGCCGTAGAGGGTACGGGCAATCGTCTCTGTTTTCACCCAGCGGAGCGTCCTGCCGGATGCGACGGCATAGACTTTCGGATCCGTGGTCACTTTCACGAGCTTGCTGCCCGGCTTGATTGTCACGTTCCCTCCTATCGAAATGGATCCAAGGTCCTCGTTCGAGACGGTAGAGATATTCGCGAATGTTGGGTACCACGATGTATATGTCTCTACGTTCGGGAACACATAGCGCCTACCGTCCGTTGCGTAAAAATAGACGGCATGCCCGGATCCTTTCATGAGGGAATTCGGAATCTGGGCATAGGCCGTAGATGGTAGACCGTGGATCGTAGACAGGAGGCCGTAGACCGTAGACAGTAACAGGATACAAACAGATCTCAAGCGTTTCATATAACGAACATGATAGCGGATCGTGATTCTCGACGTCAACGCGACCGAATGTAAGGGAACCTCTGAAAAATGATGAGATGCGATGTGTTGGACTGAGTCCCGCCATCGGCGGGACGAAGGAAGCACGAACAGATCGCGTTTTTCAGAGGTTCCTAAGAACACTCTCTTGGATTCACCGCGTAGACAAGCCGGTCGCGCGTGATCCCCTGCTTCCGGTCGAGGCCTTTCAAATGTGCATGGAGCTCTCGAAGATGCCGCACTTGATCGAGCACCTCGTGATCGAGCTCCAATGCCGGCACACTGTGCCATCGCTCTGCCTCGCGCGCGGCATCTCGAATCGCAAGAAGAAACGTCTCCGTCGAAACTTCTTCCTCTTCCGCCTCTTCCACAATCTCCTCGACGAAAGACTCAGTCTGAGACAGTGGATTTTCGACTTTTGTCACCAACAATCCGCGGCATACGAGTTCCGAATGAACGATCTCTGCCCGAATCGAAGGATGATCCGCATGAAGGGGGCTGTCTTCCTCACGTTGCTGCCACTCACCGAGTTCCTGTTCGAGCTCCTCTGTGCTTTTTGCCGTTGCGTCAAACCGTCGCAACACGCGACGCAAACCGTCTTGCGCTTCGCTGATCATTTTTGCTTCCCCTATAAGCGCCTCTGGTGAGAGTTCATGCGTACGCTCTGCAAGCGCCCGAAGACGCTCGTCAAAGACACGAAAAAGACGCTCAACTTCTTCCGCTAACGCGCGTTGTTCGGCTTTCAGGTCCGTACAGACAGCATCCATGATGGATTATTTCTTCACTTCATTTCTTGGCTGGGGACTTTTTATTTCTTCCTTCAACGGCTCTGGGAAGATCTGTAAATTGGGTTGCCGCTTTTCCTCGCGCGCCTTCACGAGCGCATTCAACCGGTTCAGCACATTCACGTTGTCCGGCATGGCGCGTTTCAGCGTCTCAAGCTCTACAATCGCTTCATCAATCTTCCCGTTCTCCTCATAGATCGCAGAGAGATACCAATGCGCGTTCGCGTAGGAAGGATCGAGCCGGAGAATCTGTTTGAGCATTTCCGTAGCGCGAGTTGATTCGTGATTCTGGTAATACAAAAGCGCGAGTTGAAATCCGACGCCGACATCTTGATTGTTTGCCTGTAACACCTGCTCGAGCTTCATAATCGCGTCCTTGATCCGACCTTGCCGCTCGTACAGAATCCCTAAATTGTAGTGCGCCGACGCATAGTCCGGCTTCACTTGGATGGCTTGATTCAATTCAACTGCGGCTTTTTCAAGTTCGGCGCGCATATTCGCTTCGGCTTCCTTCCGTGTTGTTTCATCTTTCGACGCAACGAGTGTTCGATATGCATCTGCGCGCAGAATAAACAATTTGCCGATCTCGTTATAAAAAACGGGATTGTTCGGCTCACGCTTTAATGCTTCACGGTAATTGACGATCGCAAACTCATCCGCGCCCCGCGTGTATGGCGCAATGGTCTGATAGACCACCGCAAGGTTCGTCCAGTTGTCCACGTTTACGGGCGATAGCTCTGTCGCGCGCTTTGCGGTATCGATCGAGGCGCGCAAGAGTTGATTCACGACACGCCCTTTTTCCGGATCCGGACCTTGAACCACACGGGCCAGGTTGATGAGATACGCCTGCGAAAGGTTGCGGTAGGTGACGTCGTTCAGACGGTTTAGCGCCACGGCGGCGTTCAGATGAGCGATCGACGCCTCAATCGATTTCCCGTTCTGGAATTCAAGCACGGCCGTGGAATAATTCGCTTCCGCAACCAACCGTTGTCCCATCAGCCACATCCACGAGATGGCGGAGACGGAGAGGACGAGAAACACGATTGAAAGAACCGAAACGAGAAACGGACGTGTTCGTTTTTCCCATCGAAACGTTCCGGTGCCGACGAGAACGGCAAGAAGCGCGAAGAAAAACCAAAACGCAAATTGATGGGAAAGGGTGTCATTCGTGAAGAGACTAAGAAAAACAATCGTCGCCCAACTGGCAAAAACCGTTAGAACCGCTTGCCAAAGCGCATCGTTCCGTTCGCGGACCAGATGCGAGGCACTTTTGACGATTGCGGAAAGCACAAGAATGAGCCACGCGGCAACGCCAATGATTCCAACCATGGCCGGAAGCGATAGCGCAGTGGAAATGCCCCGATCAAACCGATTGGCCCAGTACGGGGAAACGTTTGCCGATAGCGCGCGGAACTTTGAGTAATCCATGATCCATGTTCCCGGACCGGATCCAAAGAGCGGCCGTTCCACGAGAACCGCTTTTGCGATGTTCCACGTATGAGATGCAGACGGCAACACTTCTCCTGCGATGGGAAGCTTGAGTGGCGTTTGTAAAAAAAGAAGCGCGACCGAGAGAAGGCCGACGACGATCGGTGCGACGAGCGTCGTCGGGTGTCCAATTTTCTTCGACCGTGCAAGGCTTATGCCGATCACAACCGCCGTGCCAAAAAGGAGGCCGGCCCATACGACCCAAAAATCAACGAGAACGGCAACGGAAAGACCGACGATAAGCACGGCCCACACGAGTGCTTTCGCGGCCACGCTCTTTGACCCCTGCGCATTCAACAGGCAGCCGTCCTCTTTGCATCCGAGCACAAGGAGCGACGTCGCAAGCACGACAGGAATCACGAGGAAGCTCGCAAGCGCATTCGCATTGCCGATGGTATTGAAGAGCGGCGTCGCGCTCGCAGGAAAAACGCGCGCAAATGGAAAAAGTCCGATGAGCTGCAAGAGGCCAATCACACCGACGAGAACCGCAGAGGCGAGAAAAAGCAAGAGCAGGTTGTAAACGCGTCCAAGCCCTTTCACGTTATTTGCGATAAGAAAATAAAAAATGGCGAACCCAAGAACGGTCGTGAAAGCCCATTGCATTTGCCCAAAATTCCCCGCGAAGGAGAGATACCGGTCAATGGAAGCAAAAGACGTGGCGAGATATCCGATGAGAAAAACAACGACGGCGAGATGCAACCATGAGCGCGCGAGAGAAAAGGATCGCCGCAAAATGGATTGACCGAGCCACGCGAGCAGTCCAATCATCACGAGAATGATGAGGAGCGTCTGCTTTGGCAGCTCGAGAACGTCAATCGTGAATGGCAAAAACCAGAGCGGCACGAGAAACGTGCACAGCGTAATTGACCATGGCGTCAATCGATCAAGCCATTTCAGAAGATGCATGTCCTTCATATTATTTTATAGTATACCACAAGAACCTCGTTCAACGTCCTTTTGTTTCCGCGCTCACTGGCATTCCGGTTGTTGGATCGTATGGAACAGACGTGCCATCTGAAAACGACATCACATCGCCGAGAAGCGACGGTTCAATCGTCCAAGAAAAAACAAGATCGTTTGTCGGCACGTCGCCGACCACGATACGAAAGCCGGTGTCGTTGACCTCTGTGACCCAATAACCGCCATTCGCCAAGCCATACGGGCGAACGTGAATGAGTGGATACGCGAGGACCGATGGGATCGTGACCTTGACGGATCTCGCGCCACGATAGATGGTCGCAAGACCGGACCGTTGTGCAGACGCTGTCTGCATCGCACCCAAAAAGGCTCC
>CAYIQM010000002.1:0-35616 GCA_964365615.1 uncultured Gammaproteobacteria bacterium
CGGAAAGGGCTCTCGAGTGTATGACTTTTTGAGAGGTCCGGAATTCGGATCGGAGGTCCACTGCGCATTTGTGCAAAGCGTCCTCCTTTTGTCACATCCTCACATGGTTCGCGAGATTGCGAACGATAGAGAATGTGCTGCTTAAGAAGACGAATAAACTCCGAAGATAAAATTATCATGTGAGCTTCGTCTGCTTGAGCAGTATTTTATTGTCAAAGTCCGTCACTCTCTATCACACGCCCGTTTATTCCGTGGTAGTAGCGACTGTCCCGCTCACCATCTTGCGATGATGAGAGGACGCACTCGTTACTACGAGACCTCTGCAGATCTCGAGGATGATGCCGTTTGTTTGCCGTTCCACTCTTGCGAGTGGTTTTGGTATTCCTCCCATCATCTCCCTGACGTTATCCGGTCAGGGCAAAGCAGATTGCGACTGGTTACCTTAGGACAGGACTCTCTCCTGCTCATTTCCTAAAGTCATCAGTATCGCGAGTTTGAAGGTGCGTTTGTCGCAAAAAGCGGCAAAGATCGAAAGTTCTGTCTTTTCTGAGAGAACTCCCGGTCTTTGCCGCTTGAAATATGCGATGCGTATTCGTTGTCGATGCCAGCTCTCTCCTTCTGGGATCGACCAATTGTTCGTGTAAAGTTCGTGTGAGATGTTCCGGTATTTCCGGTTTCTCATCTTCACAAACACACTATAGCATACTTTACAGATTTTGTCAAGAGCTAACAGTCATATTTAAGCTATTTTGGCTATATATAGCTAAAATACTTATCCACAATTTGCCATTGACAAGGTGGCAAAATGAAGATACTGTGCTGATAGTATGATCCACGAATTGCACTTCCCTATCCTCCAAGAACTTGGACTCTCCGAAAACGAGGCGCTCATCTATGAGCTTCTTTTGGAATTTGGGACCGCAAAACCGCGCGAACTTACGGGCCGATCCGGCATTGGACGCGGGAACGTGTACAATCTTCTTCTTCAACTGAAGCAACAGGGGTTGGTTCTTGAAATCAAAGGAAAAACCGACAGCTACCAAGCCGTTGATCCGACAAAACTGCGCGCGCTGCTCGACGTGCGTCTTCGCGAATCGGAACGGCTCAAATCCGCCTTCAAAAACGCGCTCCCGAAATTAGCATCCGCGTTCACGCTCTCAACCGGCAAACCCGCAATTGAGTTGTTTGAGGGAATTGCGGGAGTGTCTCATGTGCTAGATGACAGCTTAAAAGCGACGGGAGAAATTCTGACGATTGTTGATCCAGATGCTATTTCCAACGAGGTCGCAGCGATTGAGTTGCGTTATATCAAAAAACGTATTGCACGCAAGTTAACAAAGCGCATCATTCTTCCCGATACGGCGACAGCGCGCGCAACACGTTTTACGGATGATGAATATACGAAGACGCGTATCGTGCCAGGTCTCTACGGTGGGTTTGGTTCAGCCATTGAAATTTACGAAGACCGATTCTCTTTGATCACGCTCGCGGGGGACCGGATTATTTCGGCCATTATTCAGAACAAAAGTATTACGGCCTTGCAACGGGCGCAGTTCGAAGCATTGTGGAATGTGGCTTCTGCTCCTACGCCGCCATCTTCTGCTCCTTCTCCTTCACAGGACTCTCCGCGATAAGTTCTCGAATTTCCTTCTTGCCTTCTTGCCGTGACCGATATCGCGAGATGACGCGTCCTTCGTTCGTTTGTGCGCGAACCCATTCCATCATCTGATCTCGTTCCTGGGGTAGATGAAAACTTTTGATCTGCAACGATGTTTCATCTTGTTGATGCTCCGATGATTTCGCGAAGAGCCGTTCATTCAACGCTTCGTCGCGGCGAATGGTAAACCAATCCGTCGTCGAACCATCCGGTGACGAATCGCGCTCGACGCCCGTGATGACAAAACCGAATTCTTCGACATAATTTGCGGCGACGCGATCGTCAATCAAAACATGGGCGCGGATATCCCGATTCTTTCCTTCTTCTTTGAGGACTTCATGAAAAAATGCGCTGCCGATGGCCGACATACGCGCCGCGGGATCAACATTAAAAGAACCCGCATAGCGAACATTGTCACCCATGTCCGGCCGCTCATCAAAACGGACGAAGGCGATAACTTCATCATTCCGACGGAGGAGGTGAAAACGCGTCGGAGCTTTCTTTTTTGCGAAGCCATCTTCAAGGCCATGGAGAGCCGTTGCGGATGCCTCGATCCCTTTATCGGCCCAGTTCGAGCGGAGGACATCCTCACAGCGTTCAAATAATCGTTTTCGTTCGAGTGGGCTGATTTTTTGCGGATCAAGCGATTCGATTCTGACACCGCTCCAATCCCGAAATTCCGTGTGTTTTGATCCCTTGGTCGCTTCTCGAAACACGGAGGAAAATAGGACGACATCACCTCTATACCGTCGTAATTGGTCCTGCAATTGCGCGGCGGCATCTGTCAGATTTATTGCTCGTTCGATCTTGAACGCCGCCTGATGAATGATCGAGCGTCCTCGATCAATGAGCTGTTCTTTAATCGCGCTCACGTCTATGCGGGGTGAAGCCGCATGCGTAAAAAATGCTTGTTGCAGTTCTTCGGCCGTCTGATCTGTAAGATCGATAATTTCCGCGTACACTTCAAACACGCGCGCTGCCGTTTCGTGATCAAACGTTTCTCCGATTTGGAGAATTGCCTCCCCATATTCTTTTCCGTGTTCACACGACAAAAATGCTCGCGCGCTGTTGAGTCCGTGCGCGCGAATCGTTCGCGCAACGCGCTCGTATTCGTTCTGCGTCGCTTTTGCCATGAATGACAAGAGGTGGATCTGTTCGCGCAACATAAGCTGCCGCAGATCAAGTTCGAGATCCTTCTCGATGCGCGAGCGGATCTCCGGTCGATGCAACTCCTTCAATAGGAGCGCGCTATCAATTGGTTGTTTTGACCCGCGTGGCAAAATTTCTTGATTCCCTTCAAATTGCTCAAAGAGTTGCGCTTCGAGCATGCGAATAGGAAAACGATGTCGCAGTTCCTCTTCAAAAACCCGCACCTGCTGAGGAAATTTTTGATCCCGCAATAACTCAACAAGACGATAGTCTTGCACTGGCGTCTTTCGCTCTGCCATGATACTCAATCGAAGCTTGTCCGCGGCCTCGAAGTTTTCCTGCTGTTCCGCTTGAACCGCGTGGAAATATTCCAAAATATCTCTCACGTCGTCTGTCATGGTTTCGGGTGCGTACGATCCCATTACCTGCAACGACTGCATCATGCTGAAACGTTGTTCGTCCGTTTCCGCCGCATCATATTCCTGTAACCAGTTCTTCCATTGTGGAATTCGCTGCGCAAGCGTCGCCAGCGCGGGCCGCTTCGCCTCGATCAAGGATATGATCGTTTGGAATAATCGTTCATTCTCATTGTCCGCAGATTGCAAGGCCGCCTGGATCCGCAACTGTTCTTGCAGATGCTGCTCTGCATTCCGTTGTTCCGTTGCCAAAATTCTCGTCCATTCCGCTTCTGAAATTTCTGGAAAAATTCGCGAGAGATCTCTTTGCACGCTCGTGTTTTGATTTGTGAGAGCCGGAAGTATCTCCGCGATAATGATACGGAGCGCTTCGCGATAGGATTGAGGCCGCTTGACGGTATTTTGCTCGTTGAGAAGTTGATGTAAACGATTCAATTGATCGTAATCTACAAGAGATGCCGGCTCTGATTCGATGCCTTCCGGAATACGCGCGAGCGCTTCAGGCGTGTCGCGGTGACGATCAATCGCAGCAACATAATCAGCAGAAATACGCGCGATTGGCTCCTGCGCATCTGACATGCGCGACAGCATCACACGTGAACGCCACCAGGCAGATTCTCCTGATTGCTTTGCACGAATGAGCCCATCCTCAAACAATACGTCTTCTTCTTGTAACTCGCCGCCTGCCTGAACATATTCGCGATTGAGTCGGAGCACCGTAGCTTCTGTCGCATAGCGTTCAATGGGGTTCAACGAGCGCTGTTCTAATTTTTTGGCGAGCGCATGACGCAAGCGCGGAATCACATTAGATGCGTACCCCTCATATGCCGAAGCCCGTCCGATGTGCTCCATATAATGGAGTACGTCTAGCTGCGTTTCGAGCGGATATGCCTTCAGAACATTGTCGAGCCAGGTGTATTCGCCTCGAGAAAATTCCAATTTATATACCATCTCGCCTTCAAGATTGGACCCCATTGACTCTCGCGCCTCGGGCACCCCAAACATGCGCGATGCAATCACAAAGGACTGGTCAAATTCTACGGCGTTAAAAAGATTCGGAGAAACGGAAAATGCCCGGTGATACCATTTTGTAGCATACTGTCGGATTTTCCATGGTTCAACGTTTCGTCTACGCAATTCCACAAATTGCTCGATAAGCCCATCAAAAAACAATTCGGCGTTTCGTTGATGCTCTTTTGTATAGTACCCATCCTGATTCGTTTCCGCATCCTCAAAAAAATTACTCCACCGTTCACGGATATCCATAATATCAAGATCATCACCGACCAACCCGTGATAGGAAACGTCGCCGGTTTTTTCAAATCTGGCATACACGTCTTTCAACATCATCCGGATTTTCCTTACCGTCAGTTGCTCACGATGCTCAACGCGTGATTCAACCAACGAAGGCGCGCGAAATCCTCGTTCGTCAGAAATAGCCATACTCCAAGCGTATCATAGCAAATGAGACGCAGACAAAGCGCATCTTGACGTGTTTCGTCGGATCGTCTATCATAAGATCATATTTTTGATACTTCATCTTTCATTTCTATGCTCAAAGTTTCACAGCGCGTCGCGGTTTTGATTGATACGCAAAACATGTACCACTCGGCCAAACACCTCTTTGGCGCAAAATTGGCGTTCGGAAAAGTCGTCGAAGCTGTTGCGGGCGAACGATCTATCCTTCGCGCCATCGCCTATGTCGCGAAATCGAAGACCGGTGAAGAAGCCGCTTTTTTCGATGCGCTCAAGGAGATGGGCATCGAACTCAAGATCAAAGATGTGCAAGAATTTTCGAGCGGCGCAAAAAAAGCGGACTGGGATGTCGGCATGGCCATTGATGCGGTGAAACTCGGCGAAAAAGTGGATGTCATCATTCTCATGACGGGCGACGGCGATTTTGTGCCGCTCGTTGAGTATCTTCACGGCAAGGGCGTGATCGTCGAAGTCGCGGCGTTCGCCGAATCCACGAATGCGCAACTCAAAACGATCGCGGACAGATTTTTCGACATTTCGACGGCCGGGCGCCAATTCCTTATCGGCGCGAAATACGCGCGTCGGCCAGTCGCTCGACCGTTCGAGGAAACCGAAACATACGGCGTTCCGATGGAACTTGAAGATGTAACGACAGAGCCGTCAGCGACAAAAGGCAAAAAGCGCGTCCGCGTGACGTTTTAGAACAGTGGCCTCGTCTAGGGCTTTCAGCTATGCTTGTGGACATGAACTTGAACCTGCCTCCGAACACCATGAAAGACCTCGGCGTTGCCGGAGTGTATTTGTTTGGCTCGCACGCACAAGGCACAGCTTCTCCGGCGAGCGATGTGGATATTGGAATCATTCTTTCTGATCCTCGCGTCCTCGCAGATACTCTAAGTAAAAATCGGATTTATAATGAGATCTATGACATTATTGCGCCACAACTCGGAAAACCAATGAACATAGATATCGTCTTTCTTCAACTCGCTGACAACCAGCTCTGTTTTCATGTCGTGCGCGACGGCAAGCTTCTCTATTTCGACAATGCGAAAGAGGTTTCAGACTTCGTCTCTCGAACCATCGACGCCTATCTCGATTTTGCGCCGCACCGCGCGGAATTTCACCGTGCGATTCTTGCCCGCGTATGACCGCATTGCCTCTTGATCGTGATACCGTGCTTCGTCGAATGAACGGCATCCAAGAAGATATCCGGGAACTTGAGACGTTAAGCCACGAGTCCTATGAAACATTCTGTGATGGCGTGGGATTCAAACTCGCGCAGTTTCACTTGCATCGCGCGCTCGAAGGCGTTTTCCACATCGCAAGCCATCTACTCTCGCGTATTCCCGGAGGTCAAGTCACGGAATACAAAGCGATGGCGAGAAAACTCGGTGAGCTTAAAATTGTTGATCGGGCATTCGCGGATGAGTCCCTCGTCAATATGGCCGGATATCGGAATCGACTCGTCCATTTTTATGCCGAAATCACCCCAATGGAAATGCATAAGCTGCTTCGCCATGAGCTCCATGACATAGAAACGTTCCTTGCAGCCGTCAAACGTGTTCTCGAACGACCCGAGGACTTCGGAATTTCCGCCTCTTCTCTTTGACATCCATATCAATATCCGTGCTCATCCTGCAAGAAAAATACGTATGAAAGAAGAACCTCCAAAAAATCGGGGGCCAGTGCCGGATGGATACGACTCCTGGAAAAACTATGACAGATGGCAGGACATGGAGGAGAGAGTTAAAACAACGGATCGGATGCAGCGTGAGGAATTCCAATTTATACAAGATGTTCTCGATGCTTTATCAAATTCTAAAAGCTACGAAGAATTTCGGACGCTGACTAAAAAATACGAGGATGCTGCGATGCCAACTATTAAAGAGACGGTTGGTTTTAAGGTTCGGGAAATTACATTCCCAGAAGGGACATTTCGTGTGATTGTTACCATCCTTCCAAGACGAGGAACCGAGCATGCGAGTGATCCGTATCAATACAATATTTTCGTGCGTCAAGTGAAAGAAATATAAGCTAGACAAGCCGGGTGTACAGAATTTTCCGTCCGAACAGCTTCGAATCTGAGGCCTCACGAACATCCGACCTATCAACAGGTCGGATATTAGTTTAAGATGGCCTTCAACTATGGACGGCACGATCCGCAAAGATATTTATCCTGGTTTGTTCGTTGTCATTGTTGAGAAACGGGACCAAGGCACCGGAAAATCCACCCGAGGCATCGTGAAAGACATTCTCACAAGCGCGCCAATACATCCGCGTGGGATCAAGGTCAGACTCGAATCTGAGGCAGTGGGCCGAGTCCAATATATTGAGCCGTGACATTGTACGGCCATTCTCGCAAAAAACAATTCTCACACATTGACACAGGAATGGTATTGAGATATAAAATCCTTACTAAATTTTCATCTCCCTCGTCCAGAGACATCGATCCCACACGGGATTTCGTCTCCGGGTGAGGAATCTTACTAGACCGTAGATAGTAGATGATAGACCGTAGACGGTAGCTCAAACGGAAAATCCTTCCAATCAGGCTACAGTCTGTCGTCTACAGTCTACCGTCTCCCCCAATATATGGATCCTCAAAAAGAATATTCGATCGAATGGGGCGGGCGCACGCTCACGATTGGCGTGGGCCAGCTTGCCCAACAAGCGAATGGCTCGTGCACGGTCCGCTACGGCGACACGGTCGTCCTCTGCACCGCGACGCTCGGCAACGAGCGCGAAGGCGCGGACTTTTTTCCGCTCGCCGTGGATTTTGAAGAACGAATGTACGCGGCGGGTCGCATCAAAGGATCCCGCTTCATCAAACGAGAGGGCCGTCCGACGGACGAAGCGATTTTGTCCGGACGTTTGATTGACCGCGCGATCCGTCCCCTCTTTCCGGATGGATTACACAATGAAGTCGCGGTCGTCGCGACCGTCTTTTCGCATGACCAGGAAAATGACGCGGACGTGCCCGGGCTCATCGGCGCGTCTTGCGCGCTTCTGCTTTCAAATATTCCGTGGAACGGCCCCATCGCGGCCGTGCGCATTGGTCAGAAAGATGGTGCCTTCACACTCATGCCAACATACGCGGAAGTGAACGGGGGCGGCCTTGATCTCATCGTCGCTGGGACGCATAACAAAACGATCATGATCGAGGCGGGAGCGAACATCGTATCCGAGGACAAGATGCTCGAGGCAATGAAATTCGCGCATGAAAATCTTGAACCGGTGATCACGCTCATCGAGAAGGTCGCGAAAGAGAACGGGAAGAAAAAAATCGATCCGATGGCTCCAAAAAGCGAAGAGGACGCCGCGAAAAACGAAGAGGTCGCACAGATCCACGCAAAAGTGCTCGCGTTTCTCCACGAACACACGGCAACGCTTTTTTCGGAACCGCTCAAAACGAAGGCGGACCGCAAGGCCGCGGTCGTGCGACTCAAAGCGGAACTTGGAAGCCATCTCGCGGAGCTTGGGATTGGCAAAGACAACCGCAAAAAAGCCGAGGACGTCGTTGACGCGTTCATCGAATCGGAAATCACGCGACAGATTCTCGAAGATGGGGAGCGTGCGGACGGCCGGGCGATCGACGAGATTCGCGAGCTTGGCTGCGTCGTGAACGTGATGCCGCGCACGCACGGCTCTGGATTGTTTCAGCGCGGCGGAACACAAGTGCTTTCATCCGTTACCTTGGGATCTCCGGGCATGGAACAAACGCTGGATACGATGGAGTTCCAAGCAAAAAAGCGCTTCTTTCATCATTACAACTTTCCGAGCTACTCGGTCGGTGAAACGCGCGGAAATCGCGGCCCCGGACGCCGCGAGATCGGACATGGCGCGCTTGCGGAACGCGCGCTTTTGCCCGTGCTTCCGTCGCGCGAGGCATTCCCGTACACAATCCGCGTCGTCTCCGAGGTTCTCGGATCGAACGGCTCGAGTTCCATGGGAGCGACGTGCGGTTCGACGCTCGCGTTGATGGATGCGGGCGTGCCGTTGTCTGCACCGGTCGCCGGAGTCGCCATGGGGCTCGCTTCTGACGAAAAAGCTCAAAAATACCGCGTCATTACGGATCTGCAAGACTTGGAAGACGGCGCGGGCGGCATGGACTTTAAGATCGCGGGCACGCGCGATGGCATCACGGCGATTCAGATGGATACGAAGACGTCGGGATTGCCTTGGCAGGTTGTCGTGGAGACGTTGGCCCAGTCAAAACAGGCACGACTCCGGATTCTCGATGCGCTGCTCGGAGTGCTCCCGGCTCCGCGCATCGAACTTTCAAAATGGGCTCCGCGCATCGAATCGTTCCGCATCAATCCAGAACGCATTCGCGACGTAATCGGCCCGGGAGGCAAAATCATCAACGAAATCATTGCGCATTGCAACGTCCAGATTGATATCGAAGATGACGGACTGGTTCTGATCACGTCCGTCAACCCGGATGGAATGCAAAAGGCCGTTGATTGGGTCAAGCAGCTCACGCGCGAAGTCGCGGTCGGGGAAATATTCATGGGGCCCGTGACGCGCGTTCTCGATTTCGGCGCGTTCGTCGAAATCCTGCCGAAGCAGGAAGGAATGGTTCATATCAGTGAATTGGCTCCGCAACGGGTCAATAAAGTGACGGACGTTGTGAGCGTCGGCGATCTCGTGAAGGTCAAGGTTATTGAAATTGATTCCATGGGCCGCTTGAACCTCTCGATCAAGCGCGCGAACCCAGAATACAAAGAGCAGCCGGGTGATGCCCGCCCGCTTCGATCCGGTCCGCCGCGTCATTCTCAAGGCCAACGGCGTTGAACAAAAAATGGATCCGATCAATCCCATCTTTGCGTTTGGCCTCACCCCTCCCATCTCCTTCCGACGCAAACTGCTGCTCCTCTTGGCCTCTCTGGCCTCCGTATCTGTCATCGCCTTCATCCTCATCGGAAAAACGACGGTCTCCGTTCCCGAGCGCGTGGTTCTGATTGCCGCGATTCGCGGCGGTACGCCTCTCCCAAACGGGTTGCCACGCACGTGGATGTCTGTCAAAGAACACAAAAGGTTTCCAAGCCTCGTGGGGCTTGCGTTACAGGACAAACGTCTCGTCCCATTTGCCTTCCACCCCGGCCAACAGGGTCTGCTGACGTTCGAAAGTGAAATCCCAATCTCGCGACCGTCGCGCATGCCCCTCGCACAGATTCTCTGGCTCCTCGGGCACACGATTGTCGCGCATGGATATCTTCAACTGGATGGCAGCCATTTTGATGAGCGACTTGCGTTTCATCTCGCTGGCCCGATAGATCGGTCCGGCACATGGAGAACAGATGCAAGGCTCTCCCCTGCTCCGTCTCAAGCTCTTCCATCACACGAAGTCGCGATCAATCTCGACGCGCTCCCGGATGCATGGCCGCTCATACAATCCGTCACTCGCGAGGAAGGTTTCCTGTTGGATGAGAGCGAGCGTCCCGCGTTGTTCGGTTGGACATCCGCATCAAGCTCCATCCCGATCGTCGAGCTTCATTTCACAACGAAGCCTTCGGCAACGACAACGCTCGCGTTTGCATCCGCCGCAGGACTCTCCGAATCCGTGCGTACAAAACTCCCGGATGATGTCGTTGTCGAAGAGCTTCACAAGCCAACATTTGTTCTTCAGACAACATCTCCCGTCCTCATAGCTCTCGAATCCGGCCTTCAGCTTTCCATTACGAATCAAACGCTTGCAACCGTCTCGTCAGAGAAAATATCACCTGTTTCTCCTTGTGACGCTCGCGGACGACCCATCCTTCACATTTCCGGCTCTGCTCTTCAATCCCTTTTTCGTACTTTTCAGCTTCCCGAGCTTTTATTTCGACTCTTTGAGGCTCGTGAAGTTAGTGGAAAAATAGAGTTTTCAATCTGTTAACAGATTATCCACAGGGTATCCAAATGGATATCCTCCAATCATTTAACGTTTTTTCTCTCATTTAAGCAAAAATTTGGCTTATTGACATCAGATTGTTCAGAATTCAAAAAAAAGATATAGTGTATAAGGTACCTTCCTCTATTCTCTGCAGCAGTCTGCGGAAACCGCGGCTGCATTTGCTCATTGCGAATCCCGAAAACGGGAAGATCATCTCACAAGCACCTTCCTGACGATACGGATGGGTCTCCATGCAAGTCAAAATCGTATGGGAACCCGTTCCAAGCGCCGACTCAATCCCGATCCCGATGAACATCGGAATCAGAGAAACCAAAAAGAAAAGAAAAAAACACCATAGGCATCCCTACTCATATGAGCCCTCGGGCTCGTCGAGGCCATGCCAGGATTCGGTCGGAGCCTCGTCCCTTCGTACTGACCCAGACACCGACGTGTTCGAAATCGTCTCCTTGAGCCTCGCGGTGAATCGCAGGCAAAGCCGTGACGGTTTCAACCTTCGAGCCTTCGAACAGTGTCTCGGCCAAGAGGCCGCGACCCACATTTGCCACTATGCATTTCGGGGTGTCCGCGGCCTCTTCTTTAATGAGGGCTTCTGAAAAACACGATCTGGTTGACGATTTTTTGATCACACGATACCCTTTCTGCACTATTTTTCTATGACGCCAGAAAAGCTTGAATACTTCAAAGAGCGGCTGCAGGACGAACAGGAACGGCTTGTCCAAGAGCTCCGCGATCTCGGCCACGAGGACCCTCACCACGCCGGCCATTTTGAAGCAAACTATCCGGAAACGGGCGGGGACTCGGAAGATGATAATGCCCAAGAAGTCGCAGAGTATGCGGATGAACTCTCGATTGAAGCGCGCGCCGAATCGGAATTAAAAGATGTAGAAAAGGCGCTCGCAACAATTGAAAAAGGTACATACGGAATTTGCAAATACTGCAGCAAAGAAATTGACGAGAAGCGACTGGAAGCGCGCCCCGCCTCTTCGAGCTGCATTGAATGTAAGAAAATTTTGACGCAAGAGATGTGACGCGCCGCGCGTTCGCCGTCCTCTTGATTGTCTGTGCGACCTTCGCAGGTGATCGCGTGACGAAACTCTTTTTTTTCAATGAACCGACACACCGAATTCTTCCGGGGATCATTGAGACGACGCGGCATCGAAATTTTGGCCTTGTCGCGAACCTCCCCGTGCCGTCGTGGATCATCATTTCGTTGACGATGATCGTCCTCGCCGGTATCGGATGGAAACTCATTGATGGACTTCGGCGCCAGGCGATCTACGATCTACGAGCTACGAGCTACGCTCTTTCTCTCATCACCGGCGGCGCGCTCGGCAATCTCTTTGACCGTCTCACCATGGGATATGTATTCGATTGGATTTGGATTTTGCACCGCTCCGTGATCAATGTCGCAGATATTGCGATTGGAGCGGGGATTGTGTGGTGGATCATCGAATCAAAAAACGGATTACGACCGCACTTCACAACCCCCCCTTGACGATCTACCTTGAATGGTGCAGCGGTATATAGGGGAGACCTATGTCTGCAAAGATTTTGACGTCAACGATCGTCGGCCTCGATGCGCATCTCGTGGAGGTCGAGGCGGATATTTCCGCTGGGCTTGGCGCGTTTACGATCGTCGGCCTTCCCGACACTGCGGTTCAAGAAGCGCGTGAACGCGTGAAAGGCGCGATGCGCCACGCGAACCTCTCCTTCCCGCGTACGCGCGTCACGATCAATCTTGCGCCCGCGGATCTCAAAAAAACGGGGACCGGATTTGATCTGCCGATCGCGATCGCTGTCCTGACCGTCGCTGGGGAACTTGCGCCAACGGATCCGAAACAACGTCTTCTTGTCGGCGAACTCGCGCTCGATGGCCACCTTCGCAGCGTACCTGGCGTGCTTTCGACTGCGCTTCTTGCTGCGGAGCTCGGAATCCGCGAACTCCTGGTTCCGCTCTGCAATGCCGAAGAGGCCGCGCTCGTCCCTGGGCTCGTTGTCCGCGGCGCAGACACGTTACAAGATGTCATGGATCATATTCGCGGGAACGTCGAGCTTGCTTCGATTCCACATCGAGAGATCGAGATCCCAGATGGCGTCACCGGACTCCCGGATATGAGCGCGATCCGCGGGCAGGAACACGCGAAACGCGCGATGGAAATCGCGGCGGCCGGCGGGCACAACATTCTGCTGCAAGGGCCGCCCGGTTCCGGCAAGACGCTTCTTGCGCGGTCGTTCCCCGGCATCTTGCCGCGCATGACGATTCGGGAGATTCTCGAAACCACACGAATCCATTCTGTTGCTGGCTTGCTTCCTCGAAACGGCACGGTCTCCGAGCGACCCTATCGCTCGCCGCACTCAAGCGCATCCGCTGTCGCGCTCGTCGGAGGCGGATCAACCCCAAAGCCAGGGGAAGTTTCGCTCGCGCACCGCGGTGTTCTATTTCTTGATGAATTTCCGGAATTCCCTCGAAACGCGCTCGAAAATCTCCGCCAGCCGCTTGAGGACGGATGCGTCACAATCTCGCGCGCTCAAAACACGCTCACCTTTCCTGCGCGATTCTTGCTTGTCGCGGCCATGAATCCGTGTCCGTGCGGATACGCGACGGATCCCGAACGCGCATGCACCTGCACGGCGATTCAGATTCAGCGATACAAAAAACGACTTTCCGGACCGCTCCTCGATCGCATAGATCTTTCGATCGAAGTTCCGAAGGTCCCGACCCAAAAACTGACGGATCTTGCTCCCGGCGAACCGTCGAAGGAGATTCGAGCGCGCGTTCAAGCTGCGCGCGACCGGCAAATCGAGCGATATCGCGATCTCCGGATCGTCACGAACGCGGAACTCTCGAGCGACCGCGTGCGAAAACTTGTCGTGCCTCGGCCGGATGCGCGCGCATTTCTCGAACAGGCAATCGAGCGGTTCCGCCTTTCGGCACGCGCGTATTTCCGAATCCTTAAAGTAAGCCGCACGATCGCGGATCTGATAGAAGCGGAGGACGTCGAGCTTCCGCACATCGCCGAGGCATTGCAGTACCGCCAAATCGGGGATGTATGAAAAAATGAAGTACGAATGAGGTCTGTGCTGAAATTTTTTCAAAACAAAGAGCCCATCCATGACAACAGGGCGATCTCGTCACAACGCGTGACGGGCTCTCTGTTCGCCGGATGGGCGAGTTCAGCGACTGACGCTCGGCCGCGGGGCGGCCGTCGCCGGGTGTCGCAAGTTGTGGATGGCCGAAGCGACCACGGTCACGAGACCGTGGCCGGTGTAGAAGATGAACGATGTACAGATCAAGACCCACGGGATATCGCGGGGGTCGAGATCGTGGGAGGTGGTGCGGATTGCCAACATCAGCGTCAACGGCGTTAGAACGCATCCGATACCAGCGAGCAGGCGGTCGCGCTTGAGCATCCGTCCGGGGATATGCTCTTTGGTGAACTTGATGTAGTCCCATACTTCCGCGAACGGCACGGACATCAAGGCGACGAGAAAGACGATCAGCAGAGTCACCACATACAGCAGGATCGTGAGGGCCATGGCTTCCCCTACGCACATCCTCGTGAGGCACGCGGCTTGCGTGCGATCAGAGCATGTGGGGCTTGAAAGGAAAACGTGAATATTTTCCACTCAAGCCCTTGAGAACCGGGAAGAAAATCTGTCAGTAAAAAGGACGCAGCCTGCTTTTGACAAATCACTATATCAGAAAAACGCATTTTTGTCAATCCTTGACAGAAATCCCATAAATTGCTACAATGCCTTCGCCTAAATTATCCCTCTGTGAAGCGAAAAATCAAGCTTTTTGCCACCGCGGCTGCTCTGCAGATTCTCCGATCCATTCGTCGTGCAGCCTGCGACTTTCCTCCTCTCTTTCGGGTGATTGGACGGCTTCTAGCTCCGTTCGGACGACTCCTCATCCGTTGGATCGTCCTCCCCATCTATCGCCTCGGAGTCACGTTTCGTATTCGATGGAACCGACTCGCCTTGCCGGCCCGCGGTGCCCTCCTTTTTTTGATCACGAATCGGTATCTCCTTCACGCGACGCTCGGCACGCTCACCCTTGTCGTCGTTTTCACAAATATCCGCGGGATGCAGGCGCGCGCGCAGGATATCGGACAAAAAAGCATCCTCTTTGCCATCGCATCCGAAGATCATACGGAAATCATCGAGGAAGAAGTGCGACCTGAATCGCCGCCGACCCATGTGAGCTATTTGAGTCACGCAACCGTGAATGGCATTCCGCACGTTGACTTTGACTACGATGAAAATGCAGATCCGCTCAAGCCATCTCTCTCGGTCCCGGGAACGATCACCTCGCTCCCTCTAGAACGGCCCATCGAACGTCCACGCGTCCCGCGTGCGCACACCGAAACGTATCTCGTGCAGGAAAACGATACGATCAGCTCGATCGCGGAGCGGTTTGGCGTGAATGTCGGAACGATTCTCTGGAACAACCGTCTCACCGAGCGTCAATATATCCGGCCGGGTGACAAGCTCACGATCCCGCCCGTTTCGGGGATGATCGCCACCGTGAAATCTGGAGATACGCTCTCGAAAATCGCGAAACGGTTTGGTGGTGACGAGGATGAAATTGCAAACCTAAACGCTCTCACGCCGGATGCTCGCCTCGCGATTGGGATGGAGCTGATCATCCCGGGCGGACGGCCACCGGACATCGAACGGACGCGCACGCAAATCGCCTCCCATCCCGAACTCCCTCCAGTGCATCTTCCGTTTGTGCAGACGCCGAAGCCTGCGGATCTGGACGTGCGCAATCTTCCGGCAGAGCGACTTCTGTGGCCCACCACCACCCATCTCATCACCCAGTATTACGGTTGGCGACATACGGGATTGGATATTGAAGGCGACTACACGTCCCCGATCTACGCGGCTACGGATGGCGTCATAGAGAGAGCTGGATGGAATGCGAGCGGCTATGGACTCATGATTCTGATCGACCATCCGAATGGCCTCAAAACGCGCTATGCGCATGCGTCGAAACTGTTTGTAAAATCCGGCGACACGGTGACCCGCGGCCAAGTCATCGCGATGATTGGCACAACGGGACGCTCGACCGGTACGCACCTCCACTTCGAAGTCTACACAAACGAACGGCGTCGGAATCCGTTGTCGTATATTCGGTGAGAATTTCATCTTTTCATCCCCTGTCGTGGGATCGGGCGACGGAATACAAACCCTGATCGTTAACGGCCGCATTGACGCCTTCCCAAATCCACAGTACGATCGGCCGACATCTATGACATCGCCGACGATCACCCATCTCCACGGCTCGCGCGTTGAACTGAAATTTGTCGTAACGCCCGAGGAGGCAAAGCCATACCTCGACCGCGCGGTCGAGGAAATTTCGACGACGAAACCGATTAAAGGATTCCGTCCGGGCAAGGCTGGATATTCAGACGTGAAGTCCTCGTATGGCGAGATGTTGATTTGGGAAACCGCGCTCGAGCGGATCATACGCGCGAAATATGTGAAAGCCATTCTCGACCACAACATCGAAACGGTCGGATCGCCGGAAATTTCTGTAGAAAAACTCGTGCCAAATCAAGACATCGCGTTCACGCTCACGGCATCCGTCATGCCAACCGTGACGCATCTCGCAGATTATACGAGTCCGCTTGTGACAAAAAAAACGCGCACGGTGACGGAGGAGGAGGTTCACAAAGCGCTTCAGGATCTGCGCACTCTGCGGCGCAGCGAATCGGCTGTGAACCGTACGGCGACACAAGAGGATATGATTGTCATTGACCTTGAAATCAAGAAAGATCGTGTTCCTGTCGATGGCGGCACATCCCGCGATTACAAAATGTACCTCAACGAACCGCACTACATTCCGGGTTTTACCAAAGAGCTCGTTGGAATGAAAAAAGGCGATGTCAAGACATTTGAGCTTGAGTTTCCGAAGGATCATTACAACAAGATGCTCGCCGGAAACCGCGTCGAGTTTACCGCAATCGCACAGGATGTGTTTGAGATACAACTGCCCGAGGAAAGCGATGAATTTGCGAAAGGAATTGGCCTCGAGACGCTCGCCGCGCTCAAAGACCTGCTCCGAAAAAATCTTCAAGAGGCACAGAACCAAAAATGTGATGAAACTGCGGAGATCGAGCTCCTCGAGAAACTCGTGAAGGAGTCGCAGTTTTCAGAAATTCCAGAGCTCCTTGTGAACGAAGAAGTGCGTCGGATGGTCCATGAATTGGAGCACAACACGGAGCAACGCGGGATGAAGTTTGAAGACTATCTTACAAGCATGAAAAAGACCGTGGAAGAGATTAAACTCGCCTTTGTGCCTCGCGCGATCGAACGCGTGCAGACCGCTGTGCTTATCAAAGAGATCGGGAAGCGTGAGAACGTCGCGGTTTCAGACGAGGAGGTTGAGGCCGAACAGGATCGTCTTCTCGATGCATTGCCGAGGGGCGACACAGAAACGCGTGAGCGCGTCGTCTCGCCCGAATATCGCGACGATCTCGCGGTACAGATGAAAAATCGGAAGATCCTTGCGGCGCTGAAGGCGAAAGGGATGCAGACAGAATGAACATAAATTCAACCGATACGATTCTCATGCTATTCTTTGAATATGACCATACAGATCACAAAAAACGTTCCGCTGCCCATACGACTTCAAAAAGCATGGAAGGGAAGCCGCGTCTTTTTTTCATCAGATAACGATACGCTCATCATCAAACGAATCCAGATGACATCTCCAAACAGTTTGCGCCAGCAATTACGAAAAGCTGGAAAGCGCATTTCACGGAAAATTCTTACAGATGCCATTCGGAACGCACGCACATAACTATGCGTGTTGTTTTTGACACGAACATCATCGTGTCCGGCCTCCTCTGGAAAGGAGCCACCTCGCTTCTTTTTGATGCCGTTGAACGTGGAGATCTGACGCTCTGTATAACGCAAAATATCTTCGAGGAGATCAATCGTGTTTTTTCCTATCCACACATTAAACGCCAACTCAAATTGAACGATTTACAGCCCGATACGGTCTTGAGTCACCTCCTTCGATGTTCCGTCCTCTATGAGGATATTCATGCTGTTGCGTTCGTGCATGATGACCCGTCGGATGATATGTTTCTGAATTGCGCACTCGCCAGCAATGCTCATTGGATCGTTTCGGGTGACACGCATCTAAAAAAGATCGGCAAGCTTGGCTACATCCGCATTGTTTCTCCGGCAACGTTCAAGCGGATCATACAATTATGAACTTCGGTGCTCATGTTTCCATCGCCGGCGGGGTGCAACATGCGCCGTTACATGCGGCAAAGATTGGGTGTGAAGTTTTTCAGATGTTTAGCCGTTCGCCACAAGGCGGTCCAGCGCCAAAATTGACGCCGGAGATTGTTGAGCAATTTCGTCGGAGTTGCGACGAACATCATTTGAGCGAGTGGGTTATTCATGCGCCGTACTACATCAACTTCGCGTCCGGCGCGGAGCGAATCCGCGCGAACACGATCCATATCATCCGCGAGGAGCTTGAACGCGGCTCAATCCTCGGCGCCGCGTATGTCATGTTCCATCCCGGGAGCGCAAAAGACGTCGGTCAAAAAGAGGCGATGAAGTTTTGCGTCGAAGGGATCACGCGCGTGCTCGACGGCTATCATGGTTCAACGAAGCTGCTCATCGAAATGTCCGCAGGAGCGGGCATGATTATCGGCGACACGTTCGAGGAACTCGCGGAGCTTCTCGATGGGATCAATCATCCAGAACTCGGCATCTGCTTCGACACGGCACATGCGTTCGCGTCCGGATATGATCTTCGTGATGCGGCAACGGTCAACGCGACGTTCAAACAATTCGACAAGCTCATCGGGCTCGATCGTCTCAAGATGAGCCATTGCAACGACTCAAAAGTGGATATTGGGGCGCACAAAGATCGCCACGAACATTTGGGTGACGGATTCATCGGACTCGACGGATTCCGCGCGATCGTTGCGTTCAAAAAATTGCAACACATCAATCTCTACTGTGAGACCGAGCCGGCAGGAGTGAAAGAGGATTTGAAAAAATTGAGATCAATGCGATCAATCAAAATCGTACGGGCACGGCGCGTCGTGCCCTTGCATGACGCATGACCCGCCTAACCATCCGCGTCATCCCAAACGCGTCGAAGACGGAGATGATTAGAGAAGCAAAGACGACCCGTCGGGTCGCCCCTGCGTGGACAATCCGCATCGCGGCGGCACCCGTTGATGGTCGCGCAAATGAAGCGCTTATCGAATTTTTGTCAGAAAGACTGGATTGCTCAAAGTCAGAAATTCGCATCGTGAAAGGATTTGGATCACGCGAAAAAATCATCGAAGTTCCGAATTACATCAGCTTCGAATGAATCGAACATCATTATTTTTGCTCTGTTGAGCAAAAACGTACGCATTGACCTTGAACCTGACGTGGTTCATGGAACGGGATCATGACCGCCTGTATGCCACGGCGTACAGCGGAAGAGACGCTTGAGCGTCATCCACGATCCTTTGATGAGGCCATGTCGCTCCAACGCTTCATATCCGTACTCTGAACAGGTTGGCGTGTAGCGGCAGACCCTGTATTTAAAAAATCGCGACGCGAATCCGTGGTCTGGCGAGAGGGTGTATTGATACGCAAGAATCAACGTTTGACCCGCGCGTTTTGGGAGATGGAGAAGCTGCATAGCATGTCGTTCGTAGATCGTAGTGCGTCGTGCGTAGCTTGAGATTCCGAATGACATACTACGAACTACGTACTACGTACTTTCGGCAGTGCCAGTTTCGTCTGATGCTTCTTTCCTCTCGAGGATGGCCGTGAAGGCTGCAAAAGCGCTTCTGGAATTTTTGAAACAAGGCGACGAACCTCTGCGACCAATTTTTGATAGTCCGCGTCTCGAGCTTCAGGCTTGAGAACAAAAAGGAGATTGACCCCCTGTGGAATTTCTGCGAGAAGGGAACGCACCGCTTCTCGAAACCGACGTTTTGCTCGGTTTCGATCAACGGCACGCTTCAAAATCTTCGTTGAGGTGATGAATGCGACTTTCCCCGTCTCTTTTGGACGGACTTCGACGATTCGCAGTGTCGCATACGGTCCAAAAACAGACCGACCTTTTAATGCAAGGCGAGTAAAATCTTTCTTTTTCGTGAGACGTAACGGACGTGGCAACATCGCGCGATGACTACGCCCGCCTTGTCTTGGCTGCGACAGACTTCCGGCCCTTGCGGCGGCGGCGCGCAAGCACCTCTCGTCCGTCCTGTGTCCGCATTCGACGTCGAAATCCGTGCACTTTCGCGTATCTCCGCTTTTTTGGCTGATAGGTTCGTTTTGGCATATATTGAGAGTGGACAATCGTATGGTAGACGGTAGATGCCGTCTAGTCTTTGAGCGAAACTCTACACTGTTCACTGTGCACTGTCCACTACTCCCCCATGCCATCAGTGTCACGACGGCGAATATTATCGAGGCGAAACCTTCGGCTTTAAACGTCCAAATGTGCATGAACGCTTCCGTCGAAGTCGTGAAAAGAGATGAGCTGCATACCTTCAAGGTCTTGCCGAAGCGTTAGGTCGTGGAGCGTTCCTTTGGCTGGCTTGAGAAGTGCCGGAGACTTTGAAAGAACTGCGAGAGAAAATTTCACATCGGCTTGCAGATGGTGGTATTCGTGTTTGTCAGATTGTTGTTGAAGATATTTGAGACAGGCTCTTAGGATTTAGAGTTTTGTTCTGCATGAGAAGTGATCTCGATATTGCAGCTATGATGTTCCTTGCACCATTCCTCACATGTATAGGCCCAAGTCTTTTCACGGTATCGCAAGCCGCACTCCTTGCAACTATAAAGCTTTACGTCCTCCTGATTGTGTCCCATGCCCTTCATCATGAAAATCATGGATAAGGGACATAGTGCGAAGATCGCAAGCGGAGCAAGTCCAATAATCGTTGATCGAAATTGCGGAAGTGCGATAGCTCCAAGAGCTATAACCAGTGCAATGATACCCCCAATCTTTAGCATTGTTTTTGTGTCACATTTCATATGAGTTTAGTGTTTAGTTATACTGCACGCTTTACAGTGATCCTGTATCTGTCGTGAGGCCAGGAAAATGGCGATGAGCACGATAAGCATCGCGGCTGAAACAAATATCCACCTGTGACGGATGACAAAGAAGACTCCGCCCGTACCAAAGAATCCCAAGATGGCGAAAACACATGAGACACAACTTGCCGTTCCAAGCATGGAGGCAAATATTGTAGAGATACCCCCGACCCCACTCGCGCTGAGGAGAAAGCATGCCGAGAAGGTCCGGCAGGAACAGGTCTTTGAGAGCTTGGGTGGATGACGTCTGCCTTGGAGATTCTGGTGGGGTCACGTTCATCTCGTTTTCGATAATAGCCATATGATTTTAGAATCAAGTTACCTACTCATTCGTGCGAAGCTGAAGAAGATGAACGTGAACACCACCGTCATCAGAATTGGAGCAAAGTCGGAAAGGTAGTTTTTCTTTTGTGGATGAAAGCCTTTTAAGAGTAAGGAATTTGTTACGACAGAAACCGAGCTTAACGCCATCGCAAGTCCAGCAAGTTCTGGACGGAGCACGATACCTACGCCGATAAGAGCGCGTGCGGCAATCGGGATCCCAATGATATTGTAGAACAGCGCGAAGAACAGATTCTGTTTGATTTTACCCATCGTTTTTTTGCTAAGACGGATGGCATTAATCACATCGCGTAAATCGTTTTTGATGATCACGATCCCGCCGGTTTCCATGGCGACGTCTGTTCCGCTGCCCATCGCGATTCCTACATCAGCTTGTGCGAGTGCAGGACTATCGTTGATACCATCCCCTACCATGGCTACGCGCAAACCACCTTCTTGAAGTTTCTTAACTTCGTTGGCTTTATCTTGAGGCAAAACCTCCGCCAACACATTCGTAATGCCGACCTGCTTAGCAATCGCTTGAGCGGTCCGTTGGTTGTCACCCGTGATCATATAGACCGGGATCTTCATCTTCCCTAATTGTTGCACCGCTTCTAATGATGTCTCTTTGAGAACATCGGCGGCTGCGATAATGCCGAGCATCTGATCTTTCGTAGCAAGGAGCATGGCTGTTTTGCCTGCTTCCTCTAGATGCTGTAGTTTCTTCTCGGCTTTAGTTACATCGTGATTCAGTTGCGCCATGAGTTTTCGATTGCCGAGATAGTATCCCGTCTCGCCAATAGATCCTGTGACTCCGTGCCCCGGAATCGCTCGAAAGTTTCTTACGTCTTGCATGATTGCCCCCTCTTCTTTGGCGTATGCGTAGATGCTTTCGGCAAGAGGATGCTCAGATGTCTTCTCAAGGCTTCCTGCGATGGCGAGCAGCTCCTCTTGATCCAGCTCTGACAATGAGACGATATCAGTCACTTCCGGTTGCCCTTTGGTGAGCGTCCCTGTCTTGTCGAATATGACGGCTTGGATTTTTGAGGCGGCTTCCAATGGCTCACCGCCTTTGATGAGAATCCCATGTTCTGCACCCTTGCCAGTCCCGACCATGACCGCTGTCGGGGTTCCGAGACCCAACGCACATGGACAGGCAATTACAATGACAGAGACGAACGCCAGCAGCGCAAAGGTCAGTGAGGCTCCAAGGAAAAAGTACCACACAACAAACACAAGCAACGCGATTCCCATGACGGTCGGGACAAACCATGCTGAAATGCGATCAGCATAGGCCTGAATTGGAGCTTTCGAACCTTGTGCATCCTCAATGAGCTGGATGATCTGTGCCAACGCAGTTTCGGATCCGATTTTCGTTGCCTTGAATTCGAAGCTACCGTTTTTGTTTATGGTAGAACCGATCACATTGTCGCCTTCTTGTTTTTCAACGGGGATGCTTTCTCCGGTCAACATTGATTCATCTACCGCCGAGCTCCCCTGAACAACAACGCCGTCGACAGGAATTTTTTCACCTGGTCTGACAACAATAATGTCACCATGAGTTACTTGCTCGATAGGAATATCAATCATGGCTTCGCCGCGTTTCACGCGAGCAGTTTTCGCCTGTAGGCCCATCAGCTTTTTGATTGCTTCACTCGTCTTGCCTTTTGCGCGCGCCTCTAGCCACTTCCCCATCAGCACGAACGTGATCAGGAAGACGCTGATCTCAAAGTAGAGATCGGGGATCTTCGCTCCCATGGGTGCCCAAACCGTATGGGCTTGCAAGACGTAGCGAGCGAATTCGAACAGGCTGTAGAACGTAGCGGTGCTTGTCCCAATGGCGATCAAGCTGTCCATATTGAAGGTTTTCATCTTCAAGCTTGACCACATGCCCTTGTAGAAGCCTGCGCCGAGGATGAATTGCACGGGGAGCACCAACAGCAAGGAGATGAAACCCATGCGCGAGAAAATTTGCTCGCGGAATGGAACTGGAAAGAAGTCGGCCAGCATGAAGTAAGCCAAGGGCACACTAAAAGCCAAGCCAATCAGGAATTTCTTCCGATAGGATGCTATTTCTTGTTGTCGTTTCTTTCGTTCAGACGCTTGGTCTTTCTCGGCGATCTCTGCTCTGTAGCCAGCTGATTTGATGGCACTCTTGATCTTTTCTACATCCGCAAGAGAGGTGCTGAAGATCACTCGTGCTTTTTCTGCACCATAGTTCACACTCGCTTCTTTCACGCCTGAAACTTTTTTGAGCTTGCGTTCAATCAATCCGGCACAGCTTGCGCAGTGCATGCCGTAGAGATTAAAACTTACGCGCAGCTCTTCAGCAGGAACGTGCTGTTGAGTTTGTGGTTCTTCTGTATCGCTCACGCCGATTACTGCCTGATCTTCAGTCGCAGACTTCGTTCCCGAAACAAACGTATCAATTCGTTCAAATGCGGAATCCAACTTAAAGGCATGTTGGATGGTCGATAGTAGATCCATTCTTTCTTGCTCGTCTTTTGGACTCATCTCGCATTTTGTCGTGACCGTCACTTTGCCAGTGAATTCTGTAACTCCTTGAGGCCAAGTCCTGACAGTCCCATCAGCCGTTGTCTCACGATGGATCGAAACTTTGGCCGCTGATGCGATTTCGGATGGTTTCGTTTCCACGGGCAGAACTTGTCCAGCTTTCAAAGCTCGGAATCCCAAGTCTTCAACCAACTTTCTGAAATGATCTTCCGTGATACGGAATTCGTCATATTCCACTTTGGCCGTCTTGCTCGGAAAATCAACCAAAGCAGAGGCCACTCCTGGGCACGCTTGGAGCGCTTGTTCGTTGCGCTTGGCACACGCGTCACACGTCATGCCAAGAATGGTGAAAGATGTTTTAGTCATATTCTGGAACGCTTAACGAAGCTTCGTCCAAGTTTCTCCACCATCCGTACTTTTGTAGAGTTTATGCTGGTCAAGCAAAGCGTAGACGTTACTTGTGTCCTGAGGATCATACGCAAGATGGATGACTTTTCCTTCGGTACTGGACAGAGATGTCTTGGCCCAAGTCTTTCCCCCATCCTGCGTTTTGGCTAATCCGAATGCGCGGGAAGAAGAAAGTGCTTCGGCAGGATTCTTTGGATTGAAGGCAAGCGCAATAACAACACTCCCTTGGAGTTGTTCAGACCAGCTGTTCCACGAATCCCCTCCATCATCACTCACGATAATACCGCGCAGAGTTGAAGCATATACACGATTGGGATTTTGGCGATCCGCTGTAAGACTGATGGGTTGGTTGATATTTTGAGCCTTAGCGAGTTCCCACGTTTTTCCGCCATCACGACTTCGCTGGAATGTGCCGTGGAACCAACCATAGAGATACTCAGGATTTGCCGGGCTCACCGTCATCGCATGAAAGTCTACGGGCCCATTAACTCCATCAGCGATTTTTTTCCAACTAACGCCGCCGTCTTCTGACTTCTGCACTCCGATATTTCCACCTGTATTTGGATGTCCGCTGCTAAAGATGACGTTTGCTTGCGATGGGTGAAGGGAGAAACCCATGTAATCATCTTTACTTTTTCCGACTTGATACAGGTCAGTATCGTTTTTTAGAACGTACAAACCTTCATGAGTTGCGATGTACACTTTGCTGGAGGTTGCGATACCTATCGCGAGACCGTGAGCATGCGTGAAGGTATCTACGGGATACAGGTTCGTATCAGTATTTATTTTTGCCAGACTGCAACCAGTAGCACTGCATGTGCCTTCGGCTGGGGTAGTGACTTTGCGAGGAGAAGGTTGTGGTCTGGACACGATAGCGACTATACCCACAGCAACGACGGTGCCAACGACAATGCATGGGAGAAATTTCTTGTTCATACCTTTTCTACTTTATATTGACCTAGGCTTTCTATCTCTTTCTTGAAGACATCCCAATCGAGTTTGTCATCATGCTCGACCAGCGTCTGGCCGGTCCTAAAGTCAACGACGCATAAGATTATGCCAGGAATATCTTTGCAAACATCTTCGATCAAGGTTTTGCAAGAGACGCAATGCGTACCTGTAATTGTCATGAGTGTTTTTTGCATATTATGCGTTTGGTATGACGTTAATCTGCCCTCGATACATTCCCATGGAGCAACTGAATTGATACGTACCGGGTTGTGTTGGTGCGGTGAATTCAATCGTGTTGCCACCTACTGCCAACAGTTTTTGAATGCCTAACTGTCGTGACACGAGCACCGAGGTACAGCCTCCAGCGTTTGTGCCATCAACAATCCATCGTGTCGGTACTCCTGCCTTAATCGTAAATTGACTCGGCTGATACCCGCCGTTGACGGCCATTCTAATAACCTGCGTATTTCCATCCATTGTCACATTGCCATTGACTTCTAATGCTGCGACACTCGGTGCTGCAAAAGAGAAACTTGGTAATGAGAGCGGATATCCTGCGACTGTGAGTCCATTTTGGATATTCCAAAGACCAAGGACAACCACCAGTGCTCCTGAGAATTTGAAGAAGAATCTGCCGGCCTTGCCTTTAAAAGAACTTGAAACCCAACCCAACGCGAGCAGCGCGGGTGCTGTGCCCAAAGCGAATGCCATCATTGACAGAGCAGCCGTGGTAAAGCTTCCGGTAGTCAACGCGTACAGTTGAAGTGCTTGTGTGAAGCCGCAAGGAAGGAAGAAGGTTGCCGCGCCTAAAGCGAGTGGTGCCAGAGGATGTTCTTTGCTCTCTGCATCCATAACTTTATGCGACAAAAATCTCGGCATGCGGGGCATCAATCGCTTGAGCCATGTTGGAGCGATTTGTAACATATCCAACCCCATCACCAGCATGTAGAGTGCTGCCAGGATGGTGATGAATGCCATAACGGTCGGTGACGGAGACAGCGTTTTTCCGACGATTCCCAAAAGACCACCTAAGAGGCCATATCCAGCCATGCGACCTGCGACGAACAGAAAGACTGGCCGCATACGACCCATCGGTCCGACAGATCCGTAGCGTTCATTGAATTTTGCGGCTGCAGACAAGAGCAGCCCACCAGTGATTGCGAGACAGGAAGAACTCGCTGCAACCAACCCAATGATGAAGATAGTGCCAAGACTCATGCCGGCTCCGACGGAAAAACTTGTATTCAAGAGTCCGAGACTTGAGAAAATCTTTCCGATCAGGAGAACGAGAGCAAACAGACCGACGAGTTGCATGAATGAGGGTTTTGTTTTTTGACCCATCCCATTCAAGCTGACGATGTACTTCCCTTCTCCGAGTGCATTCTGAAGTTGAGTGATGGTCGGTGCTGACCCTGTGTGAATAATCTTTGCTCTGCCACTTGCGGCACTTACTTCTACTTTGCTTACACCATCAAGTTTTTTCCAGTTACGTTCAACGATGACCTCACAGCTGTGGCAGGTCATTCCGTCAATGCAGATCTTAGTGATTTTCGATTCGTGTGTTGGAGTTGTGGTATGAGCTGTGCTCGTTTGGCTCTCCTTAATTTCATGTAGATGGAATCCATGAGGCTGTAAAGCGACTTTGATTGGTGTTATATCTAATGGCTCTGAACTGAAAATCGTCAGAGTACGATTTTCAGTGTCAGTTTCAACCTTCTGGCCACCGGTCGCATGTTCAAGACACTTTTTGAGGATATCCTGAAGTTGATCCGCTCTGGACTTGCTATTGAGCGCATCAATGCTAAATGTATATTGGTGTGATAGAGACGATTGGTCCATAATGAGGTACGAATAAAATTAAAACCTAACGAAAACGAAAGGTTGCGAGCGATCTCGCGAAAACCTTTCGTTTTCGTTAGGCGTGACGTTTTGGGTGGAGAATCCCTTGGCTAAAAGCAAACGTAAGAACCGATGGAGTAAAAGAAAATTTTAGACTACGCAACACACTTCTAAGTCTTGCTCGCAATCGCTCATTGTCAGCTACATAATTTTTGAGGATGAAAAACCATGCAATGACACTCAATACAATCAAAGAAAGAAAAAATGCTAATTGATCTAAGAGCGTAGCAGGATGAACAGAGAAAAACTGACCCATGTGTTCGACCGGCATTGGACAATTACGGCTTCCTTGCATGCAATCCAAAGCTGGAGAAGTAGAGACGGTCACATCCATCATTTGCGGGGATTGCATTTGACCCAAAGAGCTCATCGTTAGCATCTGTTTACAGACGCTAAAAACTGACACAACCATTATCGTGCCGAGAATTAGAGTTGAAACCACTTTTCTCAGTGACACCATCGTTAGAAGTGTA
The DNA here is from genome assembly GCA_964365615.1 of uncultured Gammaproteobacteria bacterium. GTDB lineage: Bacteria > Patescibacteriota > Patescibacteriia > 2-12-FULL-60-25 > 2-12-FULL-60-25 > CAITMG01. Next base: position 27,235 of record CAYIQM010000002.1, read on the forward strand.
CACACTAAAAACGGTTGAGTCAAGATACAGACTTCTCCTCTCTACAGTTATCCACTCTTTATCCACCTATTTGACATTTGCGTACGCGGTTGTTGGAATAAATGAAAACTATGGACCTTCAAGAAATCTGGCAGGCCGTACTCGGGGAACTTGAACTCACCCTCTCCAAAGCCAATTTCACCACATGGTTCAAAAGTACCTTCGTTTCGTCGTGTGACCAAACCCGGGTCGTGATTTCTGTCCCAAACACCTTCACAAAGGCCTGGCTTGAAAAAAAATACCATGACGCGATCATCCGTGCCCTCCGCAATGCGACATCCAACAATGGGCTTCGCGAGGTCATCTACCGTGTCGAGGCGCGCAATACCACGGTCCTGCCACAATTCGCTGATCACATCGAAACGTCCAAGCGCGCGACGGAAGACGCCCCACATCTACCGACGGAAGAGATGGCAGCGGCATCCGATGTCGGTTTGAATCCACGTTATATTTTCGACGCATTTGTTGTGGGAAAGGCAAATGAGCTCGCACACGCAGCTGCGATGGCTGTTGCGGCAAAACCAGGCGTGACCTATAACCCGCTCTACATCTATGGTGACTCCGGCCTTGGGAAAACCCATCTGATTCAGGCCATCGGCCAACACATTTTATCGCACGCTCAAAACGCGAAGATCCTCTACGTGACGTGCGAGCGCTTTACAAACGAATTCATCAACGCCGTACGGAGCGGCCATGGCAAGGAGTTTAAAGAGACCTATCGCAACGTGGATGTTCTTCTCATGGATGATATTCAGTTTTTAACGGGCCATGAAGGCACGCAGGAGGAATTTTTCCATACGTACGAGACGCTTCACCAAAAGGATAAACAACTTGTCATTACCTCTGACCGCTCGCCCAAAGAAATCCGGGGGCTTGAAAATAGACTTCTCTCCCGTCTCGAGTGGGGCATGATTTGTGACGTCTCATCGCCGGATTTCGAGACGCGCGTGGCGATTCTCGAAGCAAAGGCTCGCGAACGACGCGCCGTGCTTTCGACGGAAATCCTTCGCTGCATTGCGGGCATCATTCAAACGAACGTACGCGAGCTCGAAGGAGCCTTGAATAAAATTCTTGCCTACCATCAATTCAAGAACACGGTACCGACGCTCGAATCCGTCCAACTACTTCTCCAAAGCTTCGTTCCAAATACGCCGAAACGAAACATCACCCCACGCCGCCTGATTGATCTTGTGCTTGGATACTACGACCTCTCGCATGACGAACTCCTCGGAAAGTCGCGCGAGCAGCGCCTCGCGTTTCCGCGGCAAATCGCGATGTACCTTCTTCGTGAAGAGGCGAAATGTTCTTTCCCTGCAATTGGCGGACACCTTGGAGGGCGTGATCACACGACGGCGATGTACGCCTGCACGAAAATCTCGGACCTGCTTAAAACAAACGAGCAACTTCGCCGAGACGTGAGTCTCATTCGCGAGAAGTTGTATGCGGGAGTAACGTCTGGATAACTCTTGGTTCCGGCAGTTGATGCTTTTATGGATTCATGTGCATATCTCGGACTTCACTTCCTCATCTCTCTTTTCATCCTCATCCCATCAACCGAATTTCCCCCTTCTTGTGTGTATCAAATCAATCTTCAGCTCCCTATGAACGCTCGCTTTTTTCTTCATCTCCACATCATCAACAGTCCTACTGTCTTCACCTTTTAATTCTCTTCATATCTAAAGGACCATTGATATCTGTATGAAATTCGCGTGCACACAAGAAAATCTCTTACAAGGTTTGAATCTCGTCAGTCACATTACGGGAAAGAACGTGAACCTTCCGGTATTAGGAAATGTTCTTTTAAAAACCGAAGGCGGCTCCCTTCGCCTTTCTACGACAAACCTCGAGCTTGCGATTAACAACGTTGTGCGCGGAAAGGTGGAGATAGATGGGGAATATAGCGTTCCGGCGAAACTTTTTCTTGATTACGTGACCCTGCTTCCTTCTGGAAAGGTTGAACTCACTCTGATAGATGAGGGGCTTGAAGTACGTTCTACGGAACAAGAAACGGTCTTTAAGGGGATGTTAGCAAGTGAATTTCCGGTTCTTCCAAAACTAGTGATACGCCAGCCGTATGAACTCAAGGCGGAGGATTTAAGACGTACGATCGGGCAAGTTGCCTTTGCGGTCGGAACATCCGAAACCCGTCCGGAACTGATGGGAGTCGCCTGTTTTTTTGGCGGGTTGGCTGGCAGTGGAAATCTTGCCTGTGTAGCGACGGACTCCTACCGCCTCGCTGAACGACGTATTCCTGTGAGCGGGAACACAGGAGAGGGGCGCGTCATTGTTCCGGCGCGTGCGTTTGTTGAGATCTCACGCATCATTGGATCGTATAAAGATGAACTCTCAATGCCAGAGCATGTGCAACTTTCCTTCACGGACAACCAGATGGTGATGTCATACGGGAGCGTTGAACTCATCTCACGGCTCATTGAGGGGTCGTTTCCAGATTACGCGCCCCTCATCCCACACAATTTCAAAACCGAGGCCGTTCTCTCTCGTCAGGAACTGCAAAAAGCCGTACGTGCCGCCGCACTCTTTTCGCGACAGGGGATTTTTGACGTCCATCTTGAACTCGATCCGGACAAAGGGACGTGCACCGTCAAATCCGCGGATCAAGGGACCGGAAAAACGAAGACCGTATTACAGACAAAGGTCACGGGTGACGCGAATACCGTGATGCTGAACTATCGCTATCTTATGGATGGGCTTGCGGCGATGCTATGCGACGCGGTTCGCATTCGCCAAGTTGATCGTACGAATCCAATCCTCATGACCCCGGAAGGGTCAGAGGAAAAATATCGGTACCTCATCATGCCAATCAGACAATAGGTCTACGACATGTCGTCATTATTCGTACATTCGTAGACTTTATGATGCGTCTGCGTTCAGATTGATCGTGACATGGGCACGCCCGCGGTTTCCAACGTCATCAACGGCCACGACTTCCAGATCGTGGAACCCGCGTGCGATGGAATTTGGGAGCTGAATGTGGACGCGCCACGGCACGTCGGGCGCGATTGACGTGCCAAGAAGATTCCCATTGGAATAGACTTCCACGCGCGTGATCCGTCGCTGGGCAACCGCGTTTACGGTGACGATTTGCGTCCGTGAGGTCCACTCTTCGTATTGCGTCGGCGAGAGGATGGTCACCGTTGGTTGGCTTCCGGTCGTATGCACATCATCGAATTCTGTGGGTACGGTCGTGGTCGTAGAAAGCCAGTTTGTCCGCTTCACCCAATCTTGAACCGCGCTTTCCCAGTTCGCATATTGCGGATCGCGCGTCGGGTCTTCGGGTGCTGGGCCGCGTGGATCGTCTTTGTCGAGATACTGGAGCGTGTCATGCGCCTCCCGAGCGGCCCGCTCGACGATCATTTCGGGCGGAGTGAGATCCGTTGCGAGTTTGCCCGAGATCGCGTCCAGCCTCACGACCCTCTCAGTCGCCTTCCCGAGAAGGATTGGCTTCAGGTCTTTCGGGGGAGGTTCTGGCGGCGGGAATGATTCGGCCGGCGACTTTTCAAGCGCACGTTTCATGTAGCTCTGCCAGATCGGCGCCGCGATCTGCGAGCCGTCCGCACCTCGTTTCATCTCGGCGTTGTCATTGTTGCCAACCCACACGCCCGCGGCAAGGGACGGCGTGTATCCCAACGTCCACGCGTCATGGAAGTTGTTCGTTGTCCCCGTCTTTGTCGCGGCCGGGCGGCCCGGCAACGTGAGATAATTTGTGGCTCCAAAAATGTACGCACGCGCATCGTTATCCGAGAGGACATTCGACATCGTATGCGCGATGTTCCGATCCATCACTTCTCGACCGGGAGAAGGCATCCATTCTTCGAGCGTCTTTCCTCTCGCATCTTGGACTTTGAGGATCGCCGCGATAGGCATCTCGACGCCGTCGTTCGCAAACGTCGCATACGCATGCGTGTGTTCCAGGAGTTTGACCTCCCCTCCGCCAAGCACGAGCGAGAGGCCGAAGCGGCTCCGATTGCCGAACGTCGAGTAGCCGAGCGATTCCGCAAAGTCGAGCACGCGTCCAACACCGACGAGGTAGATCATTTTTACGGACGGAATGTTCAGTGATCCTTGGAGTGCCTGACGAACCGAAACAGGGCCATGCTCTTTGAGATCGTAATTCTTCGGTTCATAGCTTTTGATGTCCGTTTTGAAGACCGTATTCACGTCCCAGAGCGTTGTCTCCGGCGTGTAGCCTTTTATCAGCCCTGCGGCATAGACGATCGGCTTGAAGGATGAGCCGGGCTGGCGCGGCCGAAGGGCGACGTTGACCTGTCCGTCGTGTTCGTCATCAAAAAAATCTTTCGACCCAACGAGGGCGAGGATGTGCCCTGTTTTTGGATCAAGCGATACCAGGGACGCGTTTGTGAAGCGATAGCGCTTGCCGCGCGTATCCACGCCCTTCCTCACTTCCTCTTCCGCGATCTGTTGCCTGTTCCAATCAAGCGACGTTGTGACGTTGAGACCTTTTTCTTCCACCACCTTTTGTCCATATTTTTCGATGAGAAGTGACCGGACGTACATCACAAAGTGCGGCGCAGCGATGCTCCCGACTTTTTTCGGCACTAGCTTTTTGAGCGTTTCGATTTTTTTCGCTTCTATCGCTTGGTCTTTCTCGAGATAGCCTTGCGCGACCATCCGGTCGAGGACATAGTGCTGGCGGCCGATGAGTTTTTCGCGGTTGTCGCCGTGGGAGCCAGAGCCGTATGGCGAGTAGAGGTCTGGTGCCTGCGGCATCGCGGCGAGCAGTGCCGCTTCATCCAAGGTCAGATCTTTTGACGCCTTCCCGAAATAGTTCCGGGCAGCGGATTCGATTCCGTAGATCGTTGAGCCATACGGAATTTCGTTCAGATAGAGCTGCAGGATCTGCCCTTTCGTATACACACGCTCCAGTTGAAGCGAAAGGAGCAACTCCTTGAGTTTGCGCGTGAAGGAACGTTCGTTTGTGAGGACCGCGTTCTTTACGAACTGTTGGGTGAGCGTTGACGTTCCTCTTACGCGCTCACGGAAGAGGACGCTTTTGACAAATGCGCGCAGAAGCCCCTTCCAGTCCACGCCATGATGCGAATAAAAGTTTTTGTCCTCGATCGCAACGGTTGCGTTTGGGATATACGACGGCAGATCCGCAACGCGGACAAGCGTCCGATTTTCCTCGCCGTGGATTTCGTAGAGCAGGTGTTCGCCCGTGCGGTCATAGATCTTTGTCGTGAGGGGAATCTCGCGTGACATGAGCGTGTTCGGGTCTGGGAGATCACGCGACACCCATGCGAGCAGGATTGTGAGGATCAGAGCACCGAAGAGGAGGATTCCTCCTCCAAACATAGCGAGGGTCAGCATGGTCTTTTTTCCTCGTTCCCGTGTCCATTTTTGCCGTTTCATGATGTGTGAAAATTTCGCTAATTTAGGGACAATTTTAGTATATAACCCTTGACAAAAACGGGCAAATATGCTTTAATAGATCTTCGTGATTCGAGAGTCCTCTATGAAACTCGGGTCAGGAAAACACCATGTGGATTCTTCAAAATGCCTCAAAACTCACAATTCGTCAACGCAAGGTCATCGCCGTCTTTGTGATGACGTTTGTGATCACAAACTCACATGTTTCAGCTGCGCATGCGGCAGATGTGTCTTTGGATACGACCGTGACAGCCGTCGCGTCAATTGAAAGGGCGGATCCCCCGATGATTCCAAAAGCGTCTCTCCCATCGTCTCCCGAAAAGCCGATTGTTGCGATTCGGACGCTCACGACAGCCGTGACCGCCTACAATTCAGAGTCGCATCAGACGGACGACTCGCCGTTCGTGACCGCTTCAGGATCCTGTGTGCACGAAGGAATTGTCGCGTCGAACGCTTTTCGCATCGGCACGAAAATTCGTTTGCCGGAACTTTTTGGCGAGAAGATTTTTGTTGTCGAAGACCGCATGAATGCGCGTTACGCACACCGCGTGGATATTTGGATGAACTCGGCAACAGATGCGCGAGAGCTCGGGGTCAAGCGAAACGTGAAGATCGAAGTTATCTCCGATGGAGATGGCAAAAAACACTGGGATGAAGGGTGGACGAACGAGGAGTGCGCGCAGTTGGCTCGACAATAGATCCATTGATTGATACATTTCTCGCGGCAACGGCACTCCTTGCATCCAACGTGGCCAGGTAGCCAAGTGGTAAGGCGGGAGTCTGCAAAACTCCTATTCACGGGTTCGATTCCCGTCCTGGCCTCCATGCGCCGTCCATTCCTTTTCGTCTCACCGATCGTGAGGCGCGAAGGAATGTATGCTCATTTTTGCGCATCGGGGCGTTCACAATCGCGGCGTGTCCGAGAACACGCTCGAGGCGTTTGAAGAAGGAATCCGTCAAGGCGCGGACGGCATTGAATTTGACCTCCGCGTGTCGAAAGACGGCGAGCTGGTCGTCGTGCATGATGTGAATTTGCATCGGGTCGCAGGCGATGCGCACCGCGTCAACGAATTAACCCTCAAAGAACTTCAATCGCTCACCCTGCGACAGGGTGGAACGATCCCCTCTCTTCAAGATGTGACGTCGCGCATCCATGCGCCCGCGATGCTCGACATGGAATTGAAACATCTCACGGCGGTTGAACCTCTGCTTCGGAAGCTCAAGACAAGTGCCGTACTTCGGGAGCGCACGATCGTTTCTTCCTTTCAGTCCGCGATTCTTGAACAATTTCACCGCGAAGTTCCGGATGTGCGGCGGTTATTCCTGATCCGCCACTGGCCGTTCCCCTTTCGTGGAGCAGCGTTTCGGCGCAAGATTGAGCGTCTCGAGCCATGGGCAATCGCCGCTCGACTGTTTCTGCTCACGCGTCGGCGCGTGCGATATTTGAGAAGCCTCGGCGTGCTGGTTGGCGCATGGGACATACGCAGAACGGCTCGCGAAGCACGCGCAGCGAGGCGGATCGGCGTAGACATCGCGATCGTAAAACATGTTCGCGAGGCGCGTATTCCACAGATCACGCCTTGACGGCCTTTGTCGTTTCACCTATCCTATGAGCCCGTTCATCATGAACGGTTCTTTCCCAAAGGAGGGATCATGAACGTTTCGTCCGATCTTCCCACTTCGTCGCATCCCGAGTTCAGAATGTTGACCGCCACGAGCGATACACTCGCGGCTGAGCTTTTGGCACGTCGCGTGACGTCCAACCGCATCGTGCAGGCGTCTCGTACGTCCGAGAGCGTGCTGTCCATTGGCTATCTCACGGGAAGCATGGAAGCGTCTTCGTTCACGACGCGTTTCCCCATGTGGGGAGCAAGTGACGTTCGTTCCATTGTTCGTCTCTCGAGTTCGCTCTGCGCCATCGAAGCGACACATCATGAGCCACGATTCGTTTCGCAGATGCTTCAGGTGATGCGCATCCTCGCGAAGCTCAAAACCGAGGCGGGGAATCCACCCGATGACATGTACTTCGTTTCCCGCGATGCGGCTCCTTGCCACCAACTCGTTCTGGATCTGCACGATGGCAATCCGGTCACGCTCTGGTCACCGGAGAAAGACGGCGTTACGAGCGTGCGGAAACATCGGTATCAGCCGGCTCTCGTCGGCGTTTTCACAACTGCGAATGGTCGCGGCACGCATCTTGTGACGACTCCGCTACGCCCAGCTTTGCTCACCCCAGCGCGGCTTGCAGATCTGGACAACTGGAGACGGCTGTCGGATGACGAGAGCGATGGAATGAGCATCGTGTCGCTGTCGCGTCCGCATACGACAGATGATTCCATGCAGCTGTGCGCGATGCTCTCCAATGGAGATGAGGCACGCGTCTCCGCGGCGAGGGTCATCTACCTCCAAGGAGATCTCTGTACGCAGACATCGGGCACTCTACCGGACGCGCCGTACAAGACTTCGCATGTCATCCTCGGCCGTTTGCCGAGTCAGCCCAAGTTCTGGATGGGTTATTCCTGTGTCGGGTCCAGATCGGACCGCGAGACCATCGAAGTGACGCTCCTCACCGAGATCCCTACGAACCCATCATGTCCGTTCGAAGCGCTTCCCACGAAGCAATGAATGTGGGTCCAGCTCCTTCTCCGTGCGTCCCGACGGCATTCTGCGTCGGGGCGCATCTTCTTTTCAGGCGGATCAACTTGCGTTATCGTGTAAAGGCCTACGAATGTATCCCGCCTCTGGCGGGACCCCGCATTCCTTGATTGTTGGAATAAGTGGCGGGGCGAAGGGTACATACGAATATTCGAGTATTCGTACATTCGCATGTTCCAGTCGTATCTTCGTAGACCACACATATGGAAAAAGCTTTATTAATTGATGGCAACGCGCTCATCCACCGCGCGTGGCATGCATTGCCGCGACTCACGTCGC
>CAYIQM010000003.1:0-8863 GCA_964365615.1 uncultured Gammaproteobacteria bacterium
GAAGTGGATGCCAGGCTTGCGCGCGTAGAGCAATCTGTTACGATCCGTGTTGCATCTATGAATCGCCCAACCACCCTGCTCCTGTTCGGCGCCACAGGCGATCTCGTCGCCAAAAAGATCGCGCCGGCGCTCTACGATCTCTATCAGAAACAAAAGCTTCCAGAAGATTTTCGTATCGTTGGCGTCTCGCGGAGACCGATCGGGACAGAAGAGTTTCGAATAAAAATCAGAGAAAGCATAGAAAGAGGAAACAGGAAACAGGAAATCCCGCCATCGCTATTTGATCAATCTATTGTAGGCGGGATCCCGCCGGAGGCGGTGACAGGGAACGGGGATTTTTTGAACCTTTTTTCGTTTCATCAACTTCAATTCGAAAACGAGGCTGAGTATCGCTCGCTCGCCGCATCTCTCGACGCGTCGTCGAACCGTCTCATCTATCTTGCCGTGCCGCCGGAGCACTACCCGGCCATCTTTGCGCATTTGAAAAGCTCGTCGCTCGCCGTTCGTCGCTCGTCGCAGGATGCGTGGCATCGTCTCATCGTTGAAAAACCGTTCGGGATGGATCTCGCGACGGCGGAAGCCATCGAAGAACAGCTTGCGCAACTCCTCGATGAATCCCAGATGTATCGGATTGACCACTATCTCGCGAAGGACATGCTCCAGAACATTTTGAATTTTCGGTTTTCGAATAATCTGTTTGAAGATAACTGGAACGCAAAGGATATCGAGCGCATCCACATCCGGCTGTGGGAGATGACCGGGGTCGAGCACCGGGGCGCATTTTATGATCGTGTTGGCGCGTTGCGTGACGTCGCTCAAAACCATCTTCTGCAAATGCTTGCGCTCGTCACGATGGATCGCCCGGCATCATTCAACGCAGAGGACATCCGCGCCGAGCGAGCTCGAATCCTCCAAAAGCTCATCGTTCCATCTGAAGACGAAATCCGTCGCTCGACGACTCGCGCGCAATACGACGGATATCGTTCCATCGCGAACGTGCGTCCCGATTCAGAGACGGAAACGTATTGCCAATTTCGCGCATTCCTCGATTCACCACGGTGGCGCGGGGTTCCGGTAACGATCGAGGCGGGGAAGCGCATGCCCGAAGAGCGCAATGAGATTATCGTCACGTTCCGTGCGCCATTTAGCAACACCGTCACGTTCACGGTTGAGCCGAAAGAAGGGATCACAATCCACTTTTGGTCGAAGAAAGCCGGGCTCGCAACCGATCTCGAGGAACGATCGTTTGATTTTACGCTGCAAACGGCGTCGGATCGCGTCCAGTACGTCGCGGAATACGAAAAACTCCTTCTCGATTGCATCGCGGGCGATCAAACGCTCTTCGTCTCCACGGACGAGGTGCGCGCGATGTGGCGGTTCGTTGACCCCATCCTTGATGGATGGAAAAAGGATCTTGTGCCGCTTGAGAGGTATGAGCCGGGAGCGCACGTATCAAAAGAAGCTAGAAGCTGGAATCTAGAATCTCGGAAACAAATCCCCAACTTCCAGCTTCCAACTTCCAGCTTCCAACTTGCCATTCTCGGACTCGGTAAAATGGGCGCGAATATGGCGCGACGAATGGTCGAAAAAGGCTGGCGTGTCGTCGGCTGGAATCGTACGCATGCGGTCGCAGAAAGTCTTGCAAAAGATGGGATTGAACCGGCGACAACGATCGCAGATGCGGTCGCGGCGCTTTCATCCCCTCGCATCATTTGGCTCATGCTCCCAGCCGGAGACGTTGTTGACCAAACGATTGATGAACTACTGTCGCATCTCGAGCGCGGTGACATCGTGATTGACGGCGGAAATTCCTATTATGCGGATGCGTCGCGTCGCGCGGCAAAGCTCGGCGCACAGGGGGTTCGTTTTCTTGATGTCGGGACATCCGGCGGGCCCGGCGGCGCGCGCAACGGCGCATGTCTCATGATCGGCGGAGATCGTCAAACATTCCAAGAAATCGAGCCGCTCTTTCGCGACGTTGCACGCGATGAGGGGTATCAATTTTTTGACGGTCATGGCACTGGCCACTTCGTAAAAATGATCCACAATGGCATCGAGTACGGGATGATGCAGGCGATCGCCGAGGGCTTCGAAATCCTAAAGCGATCTGACTATCATCTCGACCTCACACGCGTCGCGGAGATCTACAATCGCGGAAGCGTCATCGAATCGCGACTCGTCGGCTGGCTCGAACAGGCGTTTCGCGTCCATGGCGAAGATCTCGAGAGCGTTTCGTCCACCGTCGCGCATACGGGCGAAGGCGCATGGACCGTCAAAACCGCGGCGGAAATGGGCATTGAAGCAAAAATCATCGAAGGCGCGCTTGCGTTCCGCATTGCGTCCGAACAGAACCAGCGGTATGCGGGCAAAGTCGTTTCCGCGCTCCGCGAACAGTTTGGTGGACACAGCGTCACAAAAAAGGTAGGATAACCATCTATGCAAAATACGTTCAAACGCGTCTGCGTGGCGTGCACTCTTTTGAGCTTCTTTCTCGTGAATTTCAACCCGTTGGCCGTGGAAGCAAAAGTCGCGAAGAAAAAGATCCATCCGAAATTATCTGTCTCGGCCGTGCGTGGCAAAGATGAGAAGAATTTTCAGAATCCGACCTCACGATGCCTTACGAAAGATATGGTTGCCCTGAATAACAAAGCCGTGAAGCAGATGGGAGCGAATATCGCGAAAGCAGGAGAAGGTCACGACGCGGCCGTCAAGAGGTATAACGGAAAGCTCACAATGGTCTGGTCTGCCATGGCGGAACCGTACTGCGGGTACGGAAGCCGCGGAAAAGCCGCCGTCAAAAAATCATTCATCAAATCCATCGAGCGCGCCCACGCGGAGTTTATCGGTGCCGTAAAGAAACCAAAAAACTAGAGCAATGGCCGTTGTTCTTGAAAGCGAGCATAAGCTATTTTGCCAAGTTCTGTCAAGATCGCGTATCCAATAACGATGGCCACGATCACACCGATCGTTTGCATACCCAATGGGACAAATGCGAATGTTTGGCCGAGAGGCGTCTCAATGAGAACAACGGAGACGGCTATCGCAACCGCGGCAGAGGCGAATACGAGCAGGGATGGGATGTTTTTGATTGAGAGACGACGGGAGCGTAGGAGGAATATGGCGATGATTTGTGTGATGATTGATTCTAAAAACCAGCCGCTTCGGAAGAGTGGGACATTTGCGTGGGCAACGAAAAGGAGGAAGGAGAACGTCGCGTAATCGGCGACGCTCGAGATGGTCCCGAAGAAATACATGAAGTTTGCCGTGAGGCGAACGTCCCATTTTTTTGGTTGTGCCACGTCTTCGTCCGAAACACGATCGCTGACGGTCGCGAGCATCGGAAGGTCTCCAATGAGATTCAGGAGCAGGATTTGGGCCGGCAAAAGAGGAATGAAAGGAAGCATCAGCGCCGCGCCCGCGACAGAGAGCATGTTTCCGAAATTTGAGCTGATGGTGGTTCGGATGTAGGTCTGTGTTTTGACGAACGTCTTGCGCCCTTCGCGGATTCCGTCCGCAAGTACGGACAGGTTTTTTTGGAGCAGGATGATCCCCGCGGCTTCTTTTGCGACGTCCACTGCGGATTCGAACGAAATGCCGACATCCGCGGCGCGGAGCGCGGGCGCATCATTCACTCCGTCGCCGATGAAGCCGACTCGATGGCCGGCCGCCTTCAGTGCGCGCAGAATGCGGAGTTTGTGGCTCGGCGTGATGCGCGCGAATACGTTCGACGTCTCGACGGCATGCGTGAGATCGTGGTCCTCCATGCGTTCGATTTCATCGCCCGTGACGATGCCGGTGATCTCGAATGCGAGCTGTTTCGTGACTGCGCGCGTGACCTCCGGGTCGTCTCCAGTCAAAATGACAATCCGAACGCCGAGGTCGCGAAGCGATGCGAGTGCCGCACGTGCCGATTCTTTCGGAGCGTCGCTGACAAGAATAAATCCGATGAGTTCCAAGTTTTTTTCGTCCTGTGGCGTATAGCGCGCTTGCACTCCGATTTGGCGGCGCGCGACCGCAACGAGCCGCGTCCCCGTTCGGTGCGTTTCTTCCGCGTAGGCGAGCAGTTTTTTTCGATCCTCTGGTGTGAGATGCCTCGTGAGTTGTCCATTTTTTACGACCCGAGCGGTGCAGACGGCGAGCGTTTCCGTGACGGCTCCTTTCACGAAAATCCATCTGATCCCGTGGTCGTTTTCGATCACGCAACTCATCCGACGGCGCGTGAAATCGAAGGAAATGAGATCAATGAGTTTTTGTCGCGTCGTCGCGCGTGTCGCATCTGCGATGGCTGCGTCAACCGGGTTCGTCGGACGGCTTCTTGCATCCGTCGCGATGCACGGCGCGACGATCTGAAGAACGTCGTCATTTTTGAGGCCATCCGGATCCACGGCTCCTTGGACACGGAGCTTCCCGACGGTGAGCGTTCCGGTCTTATCCGTACAAAAGACGTCTGCGTTACCGAGATCCTCGATCGAAATCAGGCGCTTCACGAGGACGTGCTTGCGGCTCATTGCGAGAGCACCGCGCGAGAGATTCAGCGTCACGATCACCGGAAGGAGTTCGGGCGAAATTCCGACGGCAAGCGCGAGCGCGAAGAGCAACGATTCCGCCCATTGCCCGCGGAGGAGCCCAAGGATCACAAAAACGATAAACGCCAGTACAACCGTGAGCTTCAGGAGGAAACTGCCGAATTCGCGCACACCGCGTTGAAAGGAAGTCTCTTCCGTTTTTTCTGTGAGGAGCAATGCGGTATGGCCCATCTCCGTGCCGCGTCCAATCGCAACAACGACGCCCGTTCCAGAACCTTGGACAACATGCGACCCAAGGAATGCCATGTTTGTTTGCTGTTGTGGCGTTGTTCGGTTTTTCGCAATCGCCTCCGTGATTTTTGCAACCGGTGAAGATTCTCCTGTCAATGTTGATTCGTCAATCTCGAGATCCTGAACGGTGATGAGCCGTACATCCGCGGGCACGACCGCGCCGAGATCAAGCTCCACAACGTCGCCCGGTACGAGTTCGCGCGCATCAATGCGATGTGCCACGCCGTTCCGCACGACCGTCGCCCGCCGCGACAGTTTTTTTCGTAGGAGGCGGAGCGAGAGCTCGCTCCGGTACTCCTGCACGAAGCCGAGGACTGCACCCAGCAAAATCATGAGAAGGATGATGATCGTCTCGGTGCGCTCGCCGAGCGCGAACGCAATCACACTCGCGCCGATGAGCAGCAGGACGAGCGGAGACGCGAACTGGTTTGAAAAAATTTTCCAACCCGACCGGCCCGCCTCGCGCGCGAGCTCGTTCGGTCCCTCGCAACGTCGTCGCTCTCGCGCTTCGGACGTCGAAAGGCCGCGCGACGATGTTTTGAAGCGCTTCAGGGTTTCCGGGACGGAAAGCGAATGCCACATCACACGATCATCGGGATTTTTTCGAGGTCAATCTTCTCACCCGTGAGGATGCTCTCGATGCGATATGAGCCGTGCGTCGGCGCTTCGATATAACCGTTCCACGCGATGCGCGCGAGCCCGCCGGAGTTCACCCAATCAAAGAGCCACTCATCCGTACAGCGGGGATCGTTTTGCGTCACCCCGCCGCCAACCATCTTGAGCCACACTCGATTAAATTGCTCCTGCGATCCGATGGACGGTGCCATGATGATCGGGATTCCGGCACCGGTGTAGAACGACAGTTCGCTCGGTTTGGTCCAGAGAATATCCGTTTTGCGGAGGATCCGGCTGAATTCCGTAAAATACGTCGCGCGCTTTTGGTACCAATCTACAAAGAGATTTTTTTTGAGCCGCGATCGCACGCCGACTCGCTTGATTTCATCAAAGAAAAATGTCGCGATTTCGCGTTTCGTGCCGGCTGCGAGTCGAAGTGTGAGCTTGTTTTTAAGCAGAGGCCCTTTCAGACTCGTGAGGATTTCTCCGGCGAGTTTTTTTTGCGCGCCCGCGCCGCCGATCGCAAAGGTGAGCGTGAGCGGATGGTTGGATCGGATCGGGCACGTTCCGGGACCAAGAACCGTCTCAAGCGTCTTGATGTACTTATCCATGAAGATGCCGTTCGGATCGAGGTTGCACAGACGCCCCACGAGATCATTTTTGATGATTTTTGCTTCCGGTCCCCCGATGAGTTCCTTCGGAAGAGGGAAGCCGGTCAAAAAAATGTTTTCCGGACGCACGCCGTAGAGTTTCAGCCGCTCGACCACGCGGCCGTTCGGCGCGAAGTATTTGATGCGGCTCCGCTTCGGATCTTTCGGCACCCACGCGCGGGACATGTCTGCGTCACAAATCACAAGATAGATGTCGCCGGGATATTCAAACACTTCCGCCGCAAATGCGGGGATGAAAAATGTGCAAATAAGCGGCTTGGGTTTTTTGGCCAGCATCCCAATGAGATGCTTGCACAATCCGAGATGTTCGATGAAATAGTACGTCTGGTGTACCTGAAGACTCGGTTTTGAAAGATCGCGCCGCGGGTAGAATTGCGGGATGCGTTGCATCCGATCCAAAACTTCAAATAGGGCATCGCCGAGCACGGGGAGGGGTTTGAGCCGCGAAATCGTCTCGTAGATCCGTCGGCTATCCGTCCACAGATTTTTGTCTTTTTTGGGGATGCTGGGATAGTCGTTTGCCGTGATGATCCCGCCGGCCGCGAGATCGCGGAGCCCATACGCCGCGCGCTCATGGCCATAGCCCATGTTTACGGAGACGACGTACGCATTTTTGTGATGGTGTCGAAGTGGCATACAGATGAACAGTATAGCATCTTTTTTTGGAGACTCTTCGGTAGCAATATCGAGCTCCATTTTGATGTTGATGTCCAAAGCGCAGGATCGAGTTATCCACAGTCGGCTCTTTACAAGTCCTTATAGAGCAAAAGAATGTGATATACTTTTCAACGCAACATATTTCTCAATCTATTCATTCCTATTTTTATTTAGTATTTAAAAAATAATATGACGAGCACATTGACCTTACGGTTAGAGCAAAGTCAGCGGTTGTTTGTTAGGGTCTGTGTCGCACTCGGAGCCGTCATTCTCTACATGTTGCTCAACGCGCACAGTGTGCATGCGGCAAATTGTACATGGACGAATGCGGCGGCGAGCCAATTTTGGAATGTGGCTACCAACTGGACTACTTGTGGCGGCACCGTCCCCGGCGCAGGCGATACCGCCACTATTGGATCAGGCACGTCAACGTATTTAAATGGGAACTTTACGATCACGGCCGTATCGACGACGGGAGCCGTCTATCTCGGAGATTTTACTCTCACTGTCGCGACAGCAACCGTGAGCAACGGCGGTGCGATTGCTGCGACGAGCACAGGATTTTTTACAGCGACTTCTACTGTTGCAGGGACAGGAGTGGTCATCGATGGCACCGTATCCTCAACCACGGCGCTTATTGATTTTCAAGGTCAAGTTACGTCCACCGCCCTAGGTGTCGTAACCTCCACATCTGCCACAATAAATTTTGGAGCTGTCACATCTACAGGTGTTATTGGGACGAATACTGGTGCGTTGCGTTTTAACTCCACCGTCCAAAACAACGGCACCATCAACGTTGGCGCAGGTACGGCTTCATCCTCTGGTGCCTTTACGAACGCAGCAGGTAGCGTCTACAGAGTTCTCGGAGGTACCGCCACTTCCTCTGGTGCCTTTACGAACGCTGGTACGGTCACCGTCACTTCAGGCATTACATCTTTCATGAGTGACTTCACTCAAAGTTCTGGAGCGATCTATACCCAAGGCACCGGCACCTTCCGTCTCGGTGGTTCAGCCGCTCAAGACCTCTACTTCAACGCTGGAGCCATGACCCTTAATAATCTTGAATCCATCAAGACAGGAGGCACGGCTTCAACCACCTTCGCAAACTTGACAGTGGCTGGTCAGCTCAATGCGTCCACCACAGGCGGTTGGGTTCTCTCCTCCGGCACCACCACTCTCACCGTCACAGGTAATTCATGGCTTGGTTCAGGAGGCACCGTCACTTCAACCTCTGGAACCCTCACGTTCACGGGAGCGGTATCATCAACAGGGAGCCTCGGCACGCAAACAGGTGTACTTGGATTCGTCTCCACCGTCCAAAACAACGGCACCATCAACGTTGGCGCAGGTACGGCTTCATCCTCTGGTGCCTTTACGAACGCAGCAGGTAGCGTCTACAGAGTTCTCGGAGGTACCGCCACTTCCTCTGGTGCCTTTACGAACGCTGGTACGGTCACGCTCACAAGTGGAACCTTGGGACTCACAAGCGACTTCACGCAAAGCTCTGGAGCCATCTTTACCGAAGGCACAGGCACGGTGCGATTGGCTGGCGCTGCAGATCAAAACTTCTATATCAACAACGGCACTCTCACCTTCAATAACCTTGATATTCAGAAGACAGGAGGCACGGCTTCTTCCACCTTTGGCAACCTCACGGTGGCTGGTCAGCTCAATTCAACTACCACAGGATGGACTCTCTCTGCAGGCACAACCACCATCACGGTCACAGGTCCTTCATGGCTTGTCGCAGGAACCGTCACCTCTACCTCTGGAACCATCACGTTCACAGGAGCGGTCTCATCAACAGGGAGCATTGGATCAAATTCTGGCAACATGCTCTTCTCATCCACGCTCCAGAATAATAACCTCCTCCAAATTGGTTCAGGCACCGTCACAACCACAGGCGCTCTCACGAATGCAGCAAGTGCGACCATCAGGAACCAAGCTGGTGTCTTGAGTGCGTCCGGAGACTTCACACAATCCGGTACCTACACCACTTCAACCTCGAGCATCTTCCGTTTGAGTGGCGCAGGAAACCAGAACATCACGGGATCTTTCTGGAATAACCTTGAGAGCCAGAAAACAGCCGGAACGGCCACGATC
>CAYIQM010000003.1:8963-32635 GCA_964365615.1 uncultured Gammaproteobacteria bacterium
GGGATCTTTCTGGAATAACCTTGAGAGCCAGAAAACAGCCGGAACGGCCACGATCGTGACAAACAATGCTACGGTCGCTGGTCAACTGAATGTCACATCAACCGGAGGAACTCTTTCTACCGCTGCTCTGAACTTCACCGTTACAGGGAATTCATGGCTTGGTTCAGGAGGAACCGTCACTTCCACTTCTGGAACCCTCACGTTCACGGGAGCAGTTAGTTCGACAGGTGCCATTGGATCAAATTCAGGCAATCAACTCTTCTCCTCAACGCTTCAGAACAACGGTACGTTCCGGGTTGGTTCAGGCACAGCCACAACGACTGGAGCTCTTACGAACGCAGGAACAATAAACAATAACTCGGGAGTGATCGTCGCAAACTCAGATATGAATAATACGGGAACGATATCTGGGAATGCGGGCAGCATACTGTTGACAGGCGCAAGTGCACAGAATTTTGGAGGATCATCGAACGCCACAAACCTGAATAATTTGACGATCAACAAGTCCGCAGGAACCGTCACGCTCGCAGGAAATGTTACTTCAACAGGAGCATTCAACCTTACGAGCGGAACGCTTGCGGTCGGCAGTAATCGCTTTGCGGCCACGGGCACATACGCAAATGCAGGTTTGGTCACAATTGGGAGCTTGGGGAGGATTATCCACGCAGTTGAGTTAGTTCAATTCACAAATGAGGCTAGGGTATTGACAAGTGGATACACAACTCCTGACAGCATGTACATTCGAATCAATGATCCTAACAGGAACCTCAACGCATCAGCGATCGAATCATTCAACATTACCGTGACGAGTACAGTGGCAGGAGGAGAGGATAGTGAAGTGATCACGCTTACCGAAACTGGCCCTGCGACAGGTATCTTCCAAAACATCGGAATGAGCACGATTGCGACGAGTGCAACGACGACAAATAATGGGATATTCGAGATTGCGGCTGGAGCAACAGTAAATGCTGTGTATAGAGATAGCTTTGATTCGAGCGATGCAACCGCGATTTCCGTCGGGGTGACCTTTGTAAAACCAGCTGCACCCGTTGCTGCAAGCAGTGGTGGCGGAGGTGGTGGTGCCCTGTCTTCATCGACCGGTGGATCCGTTGCAACAACGAGCCCAACTCCGAAACCAGTGACAACACCCGTAACGCCTCCACTGACAACTCCAAAGGTACCGACTCCAGCTCCAACACCAGCTCCAAAACCACCTGTTTCACCTGTTGCACCGATACCAACACCTGTTGCAGCACCAGTTGGACAAATGAAGCCTGCGGCTGTACCAGCTCCGATTACGACGGTACAGGCGAAAGATCTCACCTTCTCGAAACTTCCAACCGAAGGCACAGTGACTCAAGGAGCAGCCGTGAAGTTCAACTATTCTTATCAGAATACAACGAAAACACGGATCAAGGTTCAAATCATAAGAGAGATTCTGACCGCAGATGGAAAGACAGTACGAAGTGTGACAGGGAGTGCGACGCTGAAGCCATCTGGCTCCTACGCAAAGCAGGCCGTTGAAGCGATTACGCTCAAACTCAAGCCCGGCACCTACATTGAATCCATCAAGGTCATTGATCCCAAGACAAAGAAGGTCTACGGATCTGGCACGTTCTCCTTCACAGTGGTTGCGAAGGCGAAGGCAGTGCCAAAGGTTTCAGGAACACCAAAAACAAATCCTATAAAAAAGATAAATAAGACAAAAAAGATAAATAAGAAATAAAAATCAACCCCGCCCCCATGTACCAATCGGGTGGGGTTTTGATTTACATCTTCCATTGACGGAGCCGTCCAGCTTCTTGTTCAATTGGGTCTGCTGTGCGCAACGTTGCAATTTGGCTTCGTGACAAAATGGAATAGTGGGTCACGTCGCTCACATACTCTGCGATGTACCAAACATCCTCGTCATCTGTCATCCAGCCGCGATGATCAAAACGCGAGAGATCAATCGGCCCGCTGTATGAGCGGAGCGTTTTTTTGCCATCGTCTGTTGTGTATTCGTGAAAAAAAGAGAGGACGAGTTCATGGATCGTTCGATAGATTGGTTCGCGATAGCGGAGCACCGCGTGATTTGTTTTTGAAATCGCTCCCCAGTGCCCATGTTGACGGAATACGGCGATGACATGATCAAGATCATCTCGTGTCGCTGTAAGATCGAGAATGAGGGGCGTGTGTCCTTGAAGGCGCAGCGCGAGTGCCGCAAACATTGCACCCTCGATGCAATGCGCTCGGCCCTCTCGTAAGACGATGCGCGGAGAACGACAGGTATTATTTCCGTCGTTTGCTTGAAGCGTTTCGAGAAAGTTCTGGATCTTGCGCGGGGTCGTCAGCGGTTTCAAAATGCGGAGCTCCGTGTGTGAGAGATCAAACATACATGCGATAGCTACAGAATATCTCCTGATTGACCTATGTGGCAACGGCTGGTACAGTTTAGAGGTTGATTAAAATGCGATCTGCTCGGTCTTCGCTGCGCTTCTCGCTCACCGTACGTTTCAGTACGTTTCGCTCGGTGTTCGCTGCAGACCGCCGCACCTCATCGTTTTGAATCAACCTCTATTTTACGTATGATCACAGAATTCGCATCCATTCAGTTATCGCGCGAGGAACTTCAAGAACTGCATGCCGCGCTTCTCTCTCGCGCGATCCTTGAAGATGAGTTGCGGCGCGAACGCGGGCAGGAATCGGTTGAGCCTCACCCCTTGCTCGATAAAGTTGAAATGCTCCTCGGGGAGCGTGAAGAATCGTTGCATGCGCTTGATCACGCGATTGAAGACGAGTTGTGGGAATATGTCTGGTACGTTTTTACCGACGAATGGGCTCGATATCGCGCGATGCAGGATGCGCGTATTCAGGCCGGCAAGTCACGAAAATTGGCAGAGAGTACGGAGAATCTCGAC
This sequence comes from uncultured Gammaproteobacteria bacterium, assembly GCA_964365615.1. Lineage (GTDB taxonomy): Bacteria > Patescibacteriota > Patescibacteriia > 2-12-FULL-60-25 > 2-12-FULL-60-25 > CAITMG01. Next base: position 11,864 of record CAYIQM010000003.1, read on the forward strand.
AAAGTTGCGGATCAGTTGTATCAGAAGCGGTTCGAAGCCTACATCTCGGAAATCTCTATGATGGAGGCGAAGACGCCTCGACCGGTACGTTCTCAAGAAAAGAGTCCTGGTTCGCGATCCTCTTCGGATCGAGAAATCCAATCATGATCGCCGCAGCGATATAGATGAGAAAAAAACCTCCGACAATGCACAAAAAGACGTTTTCCGCCTCGACGATTTCGGAGAGTAACAGCTTGATCGTGAGTGCCAAGAGAAGTACGACCACAGCAATAATGATCGTCCACGGAAACGTCATATGAAGGAAGAAAAGAATATCAATCGCGGGTTCATCCTGCAAGTCCTTGCCACGCTGCAACCTGCAGAAGCGTCGATTGTGCCCGAGGAGCCGCGTCTCGACGTTCATGCGGCCGTGAGCAAATTTGCGTTTTTGTATGAACGGATCCGCACGGCGGTGGATTATAAGGATGAGCATGTCCTGCGCAAATCCGCGATCCTGCGCATTTTAAAGCGGCAATTGCTCTTTGAGCATGATCCAGAAGAGATCGCGGCGAACCTCCTCCGAGAGCTTATTGGTGCTCGATATCTTCCGAACAACGAGCTTCCAGAATCCAAGATTCCAGAGACGGCGGTGCATATTCGCGCTTACCAGAGCATCGTTCGAGCGCGCGTCGGGTCTCCGGCACATTTCGCATGGCTTCGGCGCGTCCTCTCCGTGGAGCTCGAAGAACTGCTTGTGAACGCGACGCGCGAAAAAGCGTTTGTCACGATTCTGTATGAGCAGCTCGTGAGCCGTGTACGCGTCACCGGCACCTCGATTGACGATGCAGATCTCCAGCTACAAATCTATATCGCCTGCCATCGTTCTTTGCTGAAGGCGGATGATGACACGTTGTCGTTCAAACTTCTGCGCATTTTTCTCCCAGAATGGATGCGGCCACGTGAGTGGATAGATGCTCCCGTCGCCGTCGCTGAACGATTGATCGGCGTCGAGCAGCGCATCAAGGCGCAGCTTCGCCATCCGCTCGGCTCGAAGCTGCAACGCGCCGTGAAGCCTTGGGCTGTTTCCTTTTCGCTTCTGACGGAAACGCTTCTCGAGAAGCCGGACGAAGCGACTCGCCTGCTCGAAACGCCCGAAGAGCTTCGCGCGGTCGCAGCGCGTCTCGCAGATCGCCAATATCGCAACGCCAAAGGCAAACTTCGGCGCGGCGCATTTCGCGCGATTGTGTATATTTTTCTTACGAAAATGCTTGTCGCGTTCGCCCTCGAAGTGCCGATCGAGCGGGCCGTGTATGGAGAAGTTTCGTTGCGGACGCTGGCAATCAACCTCTTGTTTCCGCCATGTTTGATGTTTCTTGTGGCGCTATTTATTCGAGTTCCGGGTCGGGAAAACACACAGCGGCTTCAACAGAACATCGAAGTGCTGCGTACGGGGAGAATCCCGAATTGTGACATTCGCGTGACTCCGCGGCGCGGCCTCGTTGGGACGTTTCTGCTCGGCCTCCTCTACGCGACCCTGTATCTTTTTAGCTTCGGGCTGATCGCCGCCGTGCTTTTGAAGCTTCATTTTAGCTGGATTTCTATTCTCGTTTTTCTGTTCTTCCTGTGTACGGTCAGTTTCTTTGCGTTTCGTCTGCGTGTGACCGCACGAGAACAGGTCATTGTTCATGATCGAGAGCGCCTTCGTTCTGTTTTGATTGACGTCTTGTCGCTTCCGATCCTCCGCGTGGGACTTTGGCTTTCCCGAGGTATTTCGCGCTTAAATGTCTTCATTTTTTTCTTTGATTTCCTCCTCGAAGCGCCGTTCAAAATTTTTCTCACGGTGCTCGAAGAATGGCTTGCGTATCTGAAGGAGAAGAAAGAGGATTTGCAATAGCGTATGTTGCTGAAACAGCGTATCCATCTGTTACGAGTCTGCGTCGCTATTCTCTGGCTGGCTTTTTTTTGGCTCGGTTTTACGTTATTTTCTAATTTGGAGATTCCGGTGAGGCATTTGCCTCGCGCAATAAAAACAATCATTCGTGCGTATGGCGCGTGGGGCCCGCTCTGCATCCTCGGACTCTATTTTGTGCGGAGCGTTTTTTTCTTCATTCCGACGACCGTACTCACGCTCGTCAGCGGTTCATTGTATGGCCCGTTTTTTGGAACAATCCTGAACGTGGTCGGCGAGAATATGACCGCACATCTTTCTTTTGGTATCGCCCGACTCTTCGGTCGTCATTTTGTTCGCGCGCATGAACATGGATGGGTAAAAAAATATGACGATCTGTTGAAGCAAGAAGGATTCCTTGCGATTCTTTTTATGCGTGCGCTCTATTTCCCGTTCGATCTCGTGAATTATGGGAGCGGCATGACGGGCATCACGTATCGGCAATACGCGTTCGGGAGCTTTTTTGGCCTGTTGCCGCCTATCGTGACATTAACCATCTTAGGAGATGCGTTTACGAATCCTCGGGCGCTTATCCTGTTTGTTATCCTGTTTGTGGTGACCGTGGGCGGAGCGTTTTTTCTCCGACGGTCATCCTGGGTAAAACGGCGCCTCTATTCAAAACATGTCGAAGAGGATGTCTCGTTTTGAAATACGCTCTCGCAGCAAGATGTCCCGCGCACGATGCGGTCTGTTTGTGACGGCTCATGGTGAGATTCCAACGCCATTTTTCATGCCGATTGCAACGAAAGGCGCTGTGAAGACCATCTCATCGTACGACGTCGAGCAACTCGGAAGTCCGATCGTGCTTTCGAACACGTATCATCTCTATCTACGGCCTGGACTCGACGTGCTTCAATCTTTCGGCGGTCTCCATCGTTTTATGTCATGGAAGGGTTCGATTCTGACAGACTCTGGAGGATATCAAGTTTTTTCACTCGCGAAGACGCGCAAAATCACGGAAAATGGGGTTGAGTTTGCGTCCCATATTGATGGCTCTCGGCATCTTTTGACTCCCGAGCTCTCGATCGAGATCCAGCAGATTATTGGAAGTGACATCATCATGGTCCTCGACGAATGCACACCATCTGGGGCCGACAATGAGTACCTTTCTGATTCAATCGCAAGAACCACAAGATGGGCTGAAAGGTCGAAGGCGGTCTTTGAAGACGGAAGGTCCAAATCGAACAATGTTGAATCACAGATTTTCGGAATCGTTCAAGGCGGTACGACTGACGAGCTCCGAGTCATGAGCGCGCGAGATCTCCAGTCAATCGGTTTTGATGGATATGCGATCGGCGGTTTGTCCGTTGGGGAGCCGTTCGTAGACGCCTGTCGCGTCGTTTCAAATCTCGATCGCGTCCTGCCGGAAGATCGTCCTCGCTATTTTATGGGTGGCGCGCAGCCCCGAGAGATCGTGGAGTATGTACAGCGGGGGATTGACATGTTCGATTGCGTCCTTCCAACGCGGAATGCGCGGCATGGTCTCTTGTATCGTTTCGTCCATGACGATCTGACACGGACAGATTTTTACGAAACCATTCATCTCACGAACGCATCGTTCAAGTTATCGCGAGAACCGCTTGTGCCTCTCGACGCGCGAGACAAGATCGATCAAGAACTCTCTCGGTATTCCCTGGGCTACCTTCGCCATCTATTTTCCATCGAAGAAGCACTTGCCCAACGTCTTGTCACACTCGCAAATGTGCGGTTTTATCTTGAACTGCTTCAACGGATTCGAAATGGGATCAAAGAAGGCGTCATTTGATTTTAGTTGCATGGAGGGTACAGTTGATTCATGTCAGAACTTCTCGAAGGATTGAATGAGGCACAGCGAAGGGCCGTGACGCATGCTGGCGCGCCTCTCTTGATCGTGGCGGGTGCAGGGACAGGGAAGACCACCGTACTCACGCGCCGATACGCGCATCTATTGAATCAACCAAGGTTACCGGTGACAGGTGACAGGTTACAGAGTACGGATCTGTCCACTGTAACCTGTAACCTGCAAACTGTGACGACCGACAATTTACTCGCATTGACGTTTACGGAAAAAGCTGCCGATGAGATGGAAGACCGCGTGTTGCAACTCCTGCCGAATGGAACATACGATTTTTGGATTTCAACGTTTCACGGTTTTTGTCGGAGGCTTCTTGAACGGTACGCGTTCGAAATTGGTCTCCCAAACCGGTTCCGTCTCTTGAACGAAACGGACGCGTGGCTCGTCCTCAAGCGACATCTCGATACGCTCCCGCTCGACCACTACCGTCCGCTCGGAAATCCCGTGAAATTTCTTGCGGGCCTTCTCAAACATTTTTCTCGGGCGAAAGACGAAGGTGTCGCGCCGGAGCACTATCTCGAATTTGCCGAAACGATCGCGCTCGATGGGGACGCAGCATTCGTGATGGGCGAGCGTGCGCGTCTCAAAGAAATTGCGGATTGCTATTTTGCCTACCGCCGCATTTTGCGCGAGGAGGGTGCCCTCGATTTTGGCGATCTGATCTTGGAAACGCTGCGCCTCCTCCGTGAGCGGCCAACCGTATTGAAGGAACTCCGCGAACAATTCGCCCATCTTCTTGTGGACGAGTTTCAAGACACGAACTGGGCGCAATACGAGCTCCTGAAGCTCATTGTTGGCGATAAAAAAAACCTTACGGTCGTTGGCGATGATGATCAGGCTATCTACAAGTTTCGTGGGGCGTCTCTGGCGAATATCCTTCAATTCCGTGACGATTTTCCAGATGCGGTAACGGTCGCGCTCACGGAAAATTATCGTTCGCGTCAGGAAATCTTAGACGTCGCCTACCGCTTCATCACGCATAACAATCCAAATCGGCTCGAAATCCAACTCGCGGACACCGGGCTTCGAAAGCGCCTCGAAAGCCGGAATGGGAGCGGCGGTGCCGTGAACGCGCAATGGTACAAAACGGTCGAAGACGAGGCAGAGGGGGTCGTGACATATCTTCGTGAAATGAAAGAAGCGGACGCGACGCTGACGTGGAATGATTTTGCGATCCTTTCACGATCGAATGACGGATGTGAACCATTCGTTCTCGCTCTCGAACGCCACGGCATCCCGTTTCGTTTCATTGCGATGCGCGGAGTTTACGCAAAGCCGGTCGTTCTTGACCTCACGGCGATTTTTTCACTCATCCTCGCCCCTACGGATTCAACCGTCGTCTGGCGGGCATTGAATGCGCCGTGTTATTCCTTCACAGCCTCCGAGCTCGCGACGTTTATTCAATTTACGGCGCGAAAAAAAAGAGGAGCGCTTTGGGAGGCTCTTGCGTCTTGTCGCGAAATTCCGGACATCGGCGAAGAAACGATTGCGCGCGCGGAAACCTTTGTCTCCCATATCCAACATCTTGCCGAAGCTCTGCGTCGCGAACGCCCACTCACGGCGCTGCAACTCGTGCTGGAGAAAACAGGATATCTCGCGACAATTTTGAAATTGCCGGAGCGGGAGAAGATCGAGACCCTGAATGATCTGAATGCGTTCGCGAATCGCATTTCACAGTATGAGAAAACGACGCAGGTGCCGATCCTGAAAGATTTTATGGAGGAATTTCGGCTTGAAATCGAAAGCGGAGAAGAAGGGATCCGTGTGGATCCGGCGGATTTCGGTCCAGATCTCGTCAGCGTGATGACGGTTCATGCCTCAAAGGGCCTTGAGTTTACGCACGTCTTTCTTGTCTCGCTCGTGGATCAGCGTTTTCCGACGCGCGCCCGCGGGGATGCGATTCCGCTTCCGGACGGACTCGTGAAAGAACGCCTTCCGCACGGCGATTCGCATGTAGAAGAAGAGCGACGTCTGTTTTATGTCGCGCTGACACGAGCGAAAAAAAGCATGACCTGTACCGGCGCGGAATCCTATGGAGGCGTGCGCAAGAAAAAACCGTCCCTGTTTTTCGCGGAAGCGGGGCTCGAGCCGATATTCGACGTTCGCAGCTCGCAGCTCGCAGCTCGCAACTCGTCGTCCAACCATCTTCTTTTGCCACCCGAATCCCTCATGATTCGCGAAGAGGCAGAACGCGAAGCGTTTCATCTCAAGCGTCGTTTTTCGTTTACGCAGCTCGCCGCGTTTCGGAAGTGCCCGCTCCAATATAAGTTTGCGCACGTCTATCGCATCCCGATCCTCGGGACGTATCAAAAGAGTTTCGGTCAGTCGATTCATCTGGCGCTCCATGACATTCTCGCCCAACACGTCGATCGCGGAACATCGAAGCAAGGAGACCTGTTTGATCAACCACCCTCTGCCATCTGCCATCTGCCAGCTTGTGGTTTTCGTGTCACGCGCGACGAAGCGTTGAAAATTTTTGAGTCGCGGTGGATTGATGAATGGTATCCGACGCGGTGGATTCACGATCAGTATTTTATCGAGGGGAAGGATGCGATTCGGCGGATGCATGAAACGTGGTCCGCTGTTCCTCCAGACGTCGCGTTTCTCGAGCGGCCATTCGAATGGAGGATCAATGAGCATTCGCTTAAAGGTTCCGTAGATCGGATTGACCGGCTCTCGGATGGTCGGTACGCCATTTTCGATTACAAGACAGGCGCGCCAAAAGTGGCGAGGGAGCTTGAAACCGCAGACAAAGAGCAGCTCTGGATCTATCAGCTCGCGATGGAGGAACGCGGCCTCCCGCTTGCGACCCTCTCGTATGTGTACGTGAAATCGGGAACGCAGGTTGATGTCCCGATGCTCCAGGGTTCGGCCCGCGAGGCGTTTCAGTCCGGGCTGCTCGAGCGCATGAATGAAATTTTAGGTTCGCGCTTCCGCCCGACGCCAGCGCCGCCCATTTGCACATACTGCGATTTCAAAAACATTTGCGAGTTTCGCCGCTTATGAGCTTTGAACCCATCAAACGGATTCTCTCGCGAGTTCTCCCGGCATCTCCGGCGTCGAAAGAGCTTCAGATTGCGCGGGTGTTTGATGGGTGGCAGCAGACGCTCCTCGAGGGATGGGGAGCGGAACGAGCCGCCTGCATCATTCCCGTTTCGTTCTCCGAAGGAGCGCTCAAAGTCGAAACCACATCGCCATCGGCAAAACAGATGCTTTTGCTTGAGCTGCCACGACTCAAAAACGAACTCAATCGCCATCTCGGTGCTCTGGTGGTTCGTTCGATCATTGTCGCACGAAGAGGATTCTGATACCCTTCTTTTGATGACCTTTCGGGCGTATATTTTTTTCATGGCCGTGGCGAGCGCGATTGCCATCGGGGCGTTTTTCTTTGTGATGACAACTGTTTCGCCAAACGACGCCACGACGCTTGATTTCATTCTTTTTTATAGCACGCTTGCCATCGGCCTCGTTGGATCGTTTGCGTTCATTGGGACGCTCGTTCGCGTCTCCTTGTTCCGTAGACGAAACGTCGTGACTCGTGAAGTGAAAACGTCGTTTCGGCAGGCAATTCTCCTTTCCGGCGCGACGGTCGTTTCCCTGTTTCTTTCATCGCAGTCATTATTTCGATTTTGGACACTTTTTGTACTCATTATCATCCTTGTCGGAATTGAATATGCGGCACTTTTGATGCAACGATCGCGACATAGATAGCCCCGAGCGAAGGCCTTGCACATTCCACACAAACCGACATAAGATACGGACAGTATGTGGTCATCCTTGTTTGGGCATTTTTCGAAAGATCTTGGCATTGATCTCGGAACTGCGAATACCCTCGTGTGCAGTAAAGGAAAGGGGATCGTCGTGAATGAGCCATCCGTCGTCGCCGTCAATGTACGGAACGGACAGATTCTTGCCGTGGGGGAGCAAGCGCGCGCGATGATCGGAAAAACGCCCCCGCATATTCAAGTAACGCGCCCCCTGCAGCGAGGCATTATCGCGGATTTTGAAGTGACGGAAAAAATGCTTCGGTATTTCATTGAAAAAATCCACCAAGAAAGTTCCGCATTGCTTCCTCGTCCGCGTGTCGCGATTGGCGTCCCGCTCGATGTGACAGAAGTGGAGCGCAAAGCGGTTGCAGACGCCGTGATGTTCGCTGGTGCCAGAGAGGTCTTTGTGGTCGAAGAACCGATTGCTGCGGCAATCGGGATCGAACTGCCGATTTCTGAAGCGGTGGGGAACTTTATCATTGATTCCGGCGGCGGGACGACCGAGATCGCGGTCATTTCGTTAAATGGGGTCGTGACGGCAAAATCAATCCCGATCGCGGGAGACGAGTTGAATCGGAACATCATCCAGTACGCTCGAGACGTTTTCAATCTGCTCGTTGGTGAGCGCGTCGCCGAGGATGTAAAAATCGCCGCAGGCTCTGCGATCGCCCTCGACGCGCCTCTTCAAGTCCCGTTGCGCGGTCGGGATCTTCTTTCCGGGCTCCCACGAGAAATTTTGATCACGGACAGTCAGATTCGCGAGGCGATCTCCCGCTCGGTTAAAGCGATCATCGAACACGTCAAATCGATTCTCGAAATCACGCCGCCCGAACTCGTCGCAGATATTTACCGTCGCGGCATCGTCCTGACCGGCGGCGGCGCGCTCTTGCGCGGATTCGACCGCGCGCTCATGGAAGGAACCGGTTTGCCCGTTCGTGTTGCCGATGATCCGCTCACGGCGGTTGCGCGCGGTTGCGGCATCCTCCTCGAGCGCGCGGATCTTCTCGAGATCGTTGCCCTCCCATCTGCCGACAAGATGAGATGACTCGCGTATGCGTCGTCGCGTCTCTCTTCCGCTCCTCACGGTCGGCGTGATCCTCTCGATCGGGCTCTTCCATCTTTCCGGCTTTCTTCATCCCGTCGAAGATGCGGGCCGTTTTGCGCTTCTGCCCGTCGTGCGGGTCTTTGCGACGATCGGTCAAAGACTCGGACGTGCGCTCGCGCCGCGCCGGACGCATGTGGAGCTCGAGACGCGAAACCGAGAACTGGAGGCGCGGTTTGTCGCGCAGCGTGTGGACGCGGTTCGTCTCCGTGCGCTGGAGGACGAAAATGCATCGCTTCGGAAATTGGCAGGATTTTTGGGAAGATCGGGATACGATCACGTTGCGGCAAATATTATCGCACGCACGATGGAGGGGCGCCGCGCGCTTTTTTTGATCGACCGGGGTGCCCGGGACGGTCTTGAAACCGGCATGGCCGTTGTCGTGGAGGACGGGGTGTTCGTCGGAAAAATTACGAGTCTCCGCGAACACGTTTCCGTGGTGACGCTCGTGTCGGACACGGAGAGTCGGATCGCCGCTTCCGTCTCCGGACGCACGGGTCTTGCGGGGCTCATACAGGGAGAAGGGAATGGCGTCGCGCGACTCACGCTCGTTCCGCAATCCGTTCGACTCACGCCGAACGACATGATCGTGACCGCTGGCACGGAAGAAAAAATCCCGCCGCATCTCGCGATCGGCCTCGTGAACCACATCGAAGGCCCGCCGACAGATCCGTTCCAGACGGCGTCACTGGAGCCGCTCGCGCCTGCCGCGACGCTCCGGATCGTCGCGGTGTTGCGTCCAAGCGTTTTTCGACCGAATTCATGAGCCTCCGTTATATCCGCTCCCTTTGTCTTGTGTTTCTCCTCGGCGTGCTCCTTGGATGCCTTGAAGTCTCCGTCATTCCGTTTTTTTCGAACGGATGGAATTTGTTTCGTGTGATCCTTCCGGCGCTCGTGCTCCTCGTCTTTGTGGAAGAAACACAAGATGCCATCGTGCTCGCGATCGGCTCGGGGATCGTTCTCGATCTTTTTTCTGTCGGAGGGGGTTCTTTTGCGATCGCGCGACTGCTTCTCATCGTGTTCGCGCTTCAATTTTTGGGGAAGACGCTCCTAACGAACCAATCCCTCTATACGGCACTCGCCATGGCTCTCTCTGCGGGACTGATTGACGTGGCGTGGCGTTTTTTCGCCGGTGCGGTCGGGGATGTGTCGGAATTGTGGAAGAGTGTGGTGCTCGTCAGCGTGTTCGTCTCGGTCCTCGTGGGATTCCGTGTCCGGGTCGTGCGATCGTTGTATGGAAGATCCCCGCGCATCTAAGTCTCCGTTCAGTTGGATGGAAAAAGGGATCGGAGCGCGGATTGACCGAAAAGCCTCTGATGCGGTTTCGCATGAAGTCTTGTTTGAAGATGCCGTCGCGACGATCACGGATCGTCCGCTGTATGTGGGCAGCCCGATCCCGCGACGGCGATTTTTTATTGTTCTCGGTGTGGCGATCCTTGGTGTCGGCGCGCTGTTTGGCAGAGTGTTTTGGATGCAGATTATTGATGGAGAACGATATCGGACGCGAGCCGAGGAAAATCGGTTGCGCGTCGAAGTTGTTCCTGCGCGTCGCGGCCTCATTCGAGACCGCACCGGCGCGGTCCTCGCAGAAAACATCCCATCCTTTGATGTGATGTTGATCCCCTGGCTCCTGCCACGCGACCCGATCGCGCAAGAGACGCGGCTTGCGTTACTCTCGCATGAATTGAATCGGCCACTTGCGGAGATCGAATCCATTATTGTTTCATCAACGAATCTCGGAGCGCGCATCGCGCTCGCGCGCGATATTCCCTACGAGCAGGCGATTGCCATTCTGATCCGTTTTGCCGACGATCCGGCCATCCATGTCCTTTCAACGCAGAAGCGTCGGTATCCGTCCTCCGGAGAGCTGCAAAGCCTCTCGCATCTCTTGGGATATACCGGGCCGATTTCTCCAGACGAACTGGAACGGTTTCCCGGGAAATATCAACGGACAGATGTGATCGGGAAATCCGGTATCGAAGCTTCGGCGGAAGAACGCTTACGCGGAAAACACGGATATCGGCAGCATGAAATTGACGCGAAAAATCACGTCACATCACTCGTGCGACAAGAAGCACCGGAAGACGGACAAGAGGTGACACTCGCGCTTGATCTTGAGCTTCAACGCGCCGCCGAAACGTCGCTCCGTCGTTGGCTCATAACCAGCTCTGCGCGTCGCGGAGCCGTCATCGCCCTGAATCCCCGCGATGGCTCGCTCCTCGCTGCCGTTTCCCTCCCGGCGTATGACGACAATCTCTTTTCCGGCACCGTTTCATCCACGTATTACATGTCTTTGCTTGAAGATGCGGATCACCCGCTCGTCCCGCGCGCATGGGCCGGAGTCTATCCGTCCGGTTCCACGATTAAACCCGTCATCGCGGCCGCGGGGCTTGCGGAACACGTCATCACAGATCGCACGTCAATCAATTCCGTCGGGGGTCTTCGCATCGGCTCCTCCTTTTTTCCCGATTGGAAAGCGGGCGGGCATGGCATGACAAACGTTCGCAAGGCCATCGCGTGGTCCGTCAACACCTTTTTTTATGAACTCGGCGGCGGATACGACACCTTCATTGGACTTGGCGTGGATAGGCTCGCGTTCTGGATGAAAAAATTCGGTTTTGGCGAGCGAACGGGATTGGATCTCCCGGGAGAGTCTCCCGGACTTGTTCCGACGAAGGAATGGAAGGAGCGCGAAAGAGGCGAGAGATGGTACATCGGTGACACCTACAATCTCTCGATTGGGCAGGGAGATCTTCTCGTGACGCCGCTTCAGATTGCCGTCGCAACCGCGGAAATCGCAAACGGGGGGAAAAAGATCAGGCCGCACGTCATGGAACATGAAAACATGAAAACACGAGAACAAATCATCGGCGATCCATCTGTCATTCGGACCGTACAACTTGGGATGCGCGATACGGTCATCTACGGATCCGGTCGCGCGCTCGCATCCTTCCCGGTCAAGGTTGCGGCAAAGACGGGAACGGCACAATGGAGAAAAGATCGTCCCAATCACGCATGGTTCACGGCCTACGCGCCGTTTGAGAATCCAGAAATCGTCGTGACGGTACTTGTTGAAGAAGGAGGAGAGGGGTCATCGGCCGCTCTCCCGGTCGCGCGCGAGGTACTTGAAGCGTGGATGCGGATCAGAGCATCTGGTACATAGTATGCAGTATGCGGAATAGAGCTACATTGAGCATGAATTTTTCACTTTTGACGACGATCCGTTTGACACGTTCCCCGTTCTCTGATTCAGTGATGAAAGACGAGAAGTAAGCGTCTCGTCGCGTTATTTTTGTTGGTGGTGTTCTCAAAGTCAGGAGGATTGAAAGATGCTCACAAAAAATCTTCGGCTCGTGTTCGGTGTGGTTGGATGCGTGATCGGGTTTCTTCTTCTCGGCTTTTCGTTCATCCGGATTGCCGATGCAGTCGCCGTCTCGGTTGCGGTGTTTCCACTGGGTTGCTTGATCCTGACAGGAGGAGCGTTCTGTTTCGTTCCAGAGTTTCTCGCCATCTACGACCCCCACATCTTCGGCACAGACGCGGATAAGCGTTGATGCCCCGTCGGTTCTTCGGCTGGCGGTCCCGCAGTATGCGGGATCGTCGGCCTCGCTTTTCCTTGACACAAAAACCGCATTTGATATTGTAGCTTTACCTCGCGCGTGTTTATTTTTATGCGCGCGCTTTCATTCTATGGCAGATAAAATCACGTACATGAGCGTGGACGGCCTTGCAAAAATCAAGGCCGAGCTTGAGTATCTCAAACACACTCGTCGGCGCGAGCTTGCCGATCGGATCGACGTTGCAAAAGCGCTCGGCGATCTTTCTGAAAATGCGGAGTACCACGAAGCGAAGGATGAACTTGGTTTTGTCGAAGGGCGTATTTCACAGATCGCGGATCTGTTGAAGAACGTTGAGATCATCGAAGAGGGGAGCACGGGGAGCGTTGTTGGCGTTGGCTCGACCGTCGAAGTCGCCGTCGGAGGAACAAAGAAGACCTACAAAATCGTGGGCTCGAATGAGGCAGACCCCATCTCCGGTTTGATTTCAAACGAGTCGCCGCTGGGCAGCACGTTTATCGGGCACCGGAAGGACGATGAAGTTCTCGTCGAAACACCAGCAGGAAAGACGATGTATACGATCATCGGCGTTTCGTGATGTAGCGAGTGTCAGCAATCAAAATTGACAATCGCTGTTTTGGATGTCCACAATATGTCGCACCTTCACATTCTTCTCAAAACATTCTTCCCAACCCAAACTTCGGAGGCCGCTCATGACGCCACAGCCGCGTGATGATGATGCGCCTCCCGATGAGGCGCATGGCGATGATGGTGAAGCCGTCGTAGAAGTAGAAGAGATAAATCCGCGAGATATCCGAGGCGAATTGAGCCAGTATCTCTATGCGTTTAGAGCTTATCCTGTGCTCACGGACAACGTGCAGCAGAGACGGCTCTTTGCGCAGTACCACAAAGGCAGCCCAACTCAGCGGAAACTGGCATTTGAAGCCATCCTCTATGGCAACGTTCGTCTCTGCGTCGCGGTCGCTTTGCGATACAAGTATTTCGGGGTTCCCGTCGTTGACCTCGTGCAAGAGGCGATGATCGCTGTCGCACATACAGCGATCCCACGGTTCGAGCCGGAACGCGGCCTCGCCTTCAGCACGTACGCATACGGGTGGATCCGTCATGCGATCGGGAGCATGGTTAAGAACACGAACCATCGGAGCGGAAGCCGGATGCCGATTCACATGCATGAAAAGATGTACGTCGTGAGTCTGGCAGAGCGACGCTTTGTCCAAGCGCACGCACGCAATCCGAATCTCTATGAGCTCTGGCAGCAGGTCCAGCTGCACGGGACAAAATCCGCACGAGCGATCAAGCTGCAAGAGATCAAAACAATCCGCGCGATGCTTGCGCGAAGCTCCGCATCCTTCGATGCGCCTTTGGGCGATGAAGAAGGAGCGAGGACGTTGCACGATATTCTGTCGGCAAGATCCACGATCGAGGAAGCTATCGAAGCCAAGCGACTTCTGGACGGCTATGGCGCGCTTCTGGAGCGGATCGAGACGGAACTCCAAACAGTCAAGAAGCCGCGTGATGCGGACATCATACGACTCCGACTCGGTTTGTTGGATGATGAAAAGCTCACTCTTACTGCAATCGGAAAACGCTATGGCGTGACCCGTGAACGGGTCAGACACATAGAGCGCAAGTGGCTCGCGATCCTCTCTCGTCGGCTCGGCTTCCACGTCGCAGAGCTCAAGCGAACCATGGACACGATCGAGTCCCTTAGTTCCATCGTTGCCGCCATGTATCGCGGGAAGACCAACCCTGTAGCCGATCTCCTCTCGTCACTTCCCGCCTATGGCTGTTATTCGACGGCCTGGGCGGGAACTCCTCTTGACCTCTTTTCTCGTTCAGAGTATCTTCCAGAGCATCTATGTTGGACGAAGCGCATGTGCGTCGTGAGAAGCTCGACAAGCTCCAAGCGGTCGGCGTTGTGGCATATCCTTCGACGGTCGAGCGCAGTGCGACGATTGCCGAAACGATCGAAAATTTTCGTGAGTGGATGCAGCAGGAAAAAGAGATCACGCTGGTCGGTCGCATCCTCACGATCCGCGTTCACGGCGGATTGATTTTCATTGATCTCCGTGACGGGACGGAAAAAATTCAGTGTCTCTTCAAGCTCGATGTCATCGGAGAATCGTCCTTCAACCTGTTCCGCGACTGCCTCGATCCGGCGGATTTCGTTCAGGTTACCGGAACGCTCTTCACGACGACGCGCGGCGAAAAGACGCTGACCGTCTCGACGTGGAAAATTGTCACAAAAGCGTTGTTGCCGCTCCCGGAAAAATTCCATGGGCTTGCAGATACGGAGATCCGTTTTCGCAAACGCTATCTCGATCTCCTCATGAATGAAGGGGTCATGGCGCGTATGCGAGCGCGTTCCAAGATCATCTCTTCCATTCGATCCCTGTTGGATGGGAAAGGATTTCTCGAAGTCGAGACGCCGACGCTCCAGCCCATCTACGGCGGTGGATTCGCACGTCCATTCACAACGCATCACAATGCGCTTGACGTTGATTTTTATCTTCGGATTTCCGATGAGATGTATCTGAAACGTTTGCTTGTCGGCGGATTTGAAAAAGTCTACGAGATCACGAAGGTTTTTCGCAACGAGGGGATTGATCATGACCATACGCCGGAGTTTACGATGTTTGAAGCGCAGATCGCGTATCAAGACTATCGGTATGGCATGGATTTGTTCGAGGAGATTTTTGAACATGCGGCGTTGCAGACGGTTGGCTCGACGGATATTCAATATGGAGATACTCTCATCAACCTCAAGCGTCCGTGGCGACGCATGCGTCTCGTGGATGCCGTGGCGGAGATTGGCGGCCTCACGGTGTCCGAATGGAAGGATGTCGCGTTCGCCAAGGCCGACGTGCGTCCGCGCCTCCACGAGATCAAACGCGAACAGCTCGAACGGATGCGCAGCGTCGGTGAGGTGATCGCCTTCGCGTTTGAAGAGCTCGTTGAAGCGCAGTTGATCCAGCCAACCATCATGTACGACTATCCGATCGAAGTCTCGCCGCTCGCGAAAAAATCCGCGGATCCGCGTTTCGTTGAACGCTTTGAAGCGTTCGCTCTTGGGAGCGAGATCGGTAATAATTATTCGGAGCTGAACGATCCAATTGATCTCGAGCAACGGTTTATGGAAGAAAAAAAGAAAGAAGCCGCCGGTTTTGACGAAGCGCATCAGATGGACACCGCGTATCTTGAGGCGATCACGCACGGGATGCCACCAGCCTGCGGACTCGGGATCGGCGTAGACCGCATGGTCATGCTCCTGACCGGCACAGAAAATATCAAAGAAGTCATCCTTTTTCCAACGCTTCGACCCGAGCCGGATATCAACACATCAGCAAACGTATGAAAAAAATTGTTATGTGTTTCGGCGCGTTTGACGGACTCCATCCGGGCCACGACGACTATTTTCGTCAGGCCAAGGAACACGGTGACGAACTCTTCATCGTCGTTGCGCGTGACACGACCGTCGTTGACGTGAAAGGGAATCTTCCGGCCGTGAACGAAGAAGATCGTCTCGCGTCGGTTTTGGAGCATCCGCTCGTTGATGACGCGCGGCTCGGGTATCCCGGCGATAAATACAAGATCATCGAAGAGGTGAAACCGGATTTCCTCTGTCTTGGGTACGATCAAGAGGCCTTCACGGAAAATTTGGATGCGGAGCTTGCGCGGCGCGGACTTGCGGCAACGATCGTCCGTTGCGAGCCGTATTTTCCGGACATGTACAAATCGTCGCTTTTGCGCGGCATGCGAGAAGAAGAGCCCACCTCCGTCGAAGACGCAGAGTATGAGGAGAATGGATTGCCATTGTAAAAGAGGTTACAGGTTACAGTGGACAGATGGTACTATTTGAAAATAGATGCTGTACCCTGTAACCTGTCCACTGTAACCGTTGTTTCATGTTAGATCCTAAATATATCCGCGAACACGCGAAAGAGGTGAAAAAAAACTGCACGCATCGGCAGGCAGTGGTTGATGTGGATGCATGGCTTGAGTTGGATCGCCGGCGATCACAGTTCATGACCGAGACAGAGTCGTTTCGGGCGAAACGAAACGTAATCGCGGAACAGATGAAATTTGCCGACGCGGACGATCGCCCGCCGCTTATCGTGGCGGGAAAAAAAATCAAAGAAGATCTCTCGATTGTCGAAGCGTCGCTCACAGCGGTTGAAGCGGCGTGGAAATCAGAGCTTCTGAAATTTCCGAATCGGACGCATCCGGATGCGCCGATCGGAACGGATGACTCGGAGAATGTTGAAATTCGGACGTTGGGGAAAGTAAAAAAATTGCAACAGCCGCTTGATCACGTTGTGCTCGCCGAGAAACATGATCTGATTGATTTTGCACGCGGCGCAAAAGTCGCTGGCGCAAAATTTTATTTTTTGAAAGGGAAACTGGCGATTCTCGAGCAAGCGTTGATTCGTTACGGAATTGATTTTGCGATGCGTGAAGGTTTTGAATTGCTGACGACTCCAGACCTGGCAAAAGAGGAGGTTCTTGTCGCGAAAGGATTTTTACCGCGAGGCCCGGAAAAACAGGTGTATTACGTGGAAGGCGAGGATTTGGCTCTCGTCGGAACGTCGGAAATTCCCGTGCTGGGGTATCACATGGATGAGACGCTGATCGCGGAACAACTTCCAAAAAAATATGTCGCGTTCTCGCATTGTTTTCGGACAGAGGCCGGCGCATACGGTCGCGAGTCGTACGGACTCTATCGCGTGCATCAGTTTGCCAAAGTCGAGATGTTCGCGTTTTCTCGTCCGGAACAGTCAAACGCGATTCACGCGGAATTTGTGCGGCTCGAAGAGGCATTTTGGAAGAGCTTGGAGATTCCGTTCCGCGTCGTTGATTGTTGCACCGGCGATTTGGGCGGTTCGGATTACCGACGTTTTGATCTTGAAGCCTGGATGTGGGGAAAGGGGAAGGTTACAGGTTACAAGGGACAGGTTACAAGGGACAGGTTACAGGGGACAGGTTACAGGGGACAGGGGACAGGCAATTGGGGCGAAGTCACATCAGCTTCGGATTGCTGGGATTATCAGGCAAGGGGATTGGGCATTCGGTATAGGTCAAAAGATGGCGAAAAGGGGTTCGTCCATACGTTGAATGGAACGGTCGTCGCGACGCCACGCGCACTGATCGCGATTCTCGAAAATCATCAAAATGAAGATGGTTCGATCTCAATCCCGAAAGTGCTTGTCCCGTATTGCGGGTTTGAGCGGATTGGATAAAACTGCCATAGATGGCCCGATCCATCTCGCCGCTTATCGAACGTCTTCTCCGGAAGTTTGGTTTTGGATTTGACAAGCGGCCACAATCCTACGAGGTTGTGTATGATGTGACTCTGCAGAATCGCTTGCGTGAGAGTCAACGCGTGACGCTCATCCTCCCCTGCCCGTCGGAAACAGATCGTCAAAAGCTCCTCGTGAACGTCCATTTTGAGCCAGAGATGAAGATTCGTCGAGAGCCGCTTTTTGGAAATTCCTATGCATACGCGGAATTCGATCTCGGGGCAGAACCGGTTCATGTTCGCCAGACATTTCGTATCGCAGTCAATCCAGTCAACATGTCGCAGATTCCATCCTTCACCATGGGAGCGTATAAAAATCTAGAAAGACATTTTGCTCCATACCTCGAATCTAATCGGTTTATCAACGTGACGAATGAGATGTGCGAACTTGCGCGAAAGATCGTTGGCAATGAGCAAGATGTTATGAAAATGATCAAAAAACTCAACGAGTTTGTCATCGAGCGATTGAGATATGGAAAACCGATCTCCGGCCTCTATGCGGCGCAGGATGCATTAGACAAAGCAGAAGTTGACTGCGGCGGTTTTGATTCACTTTTTTGTTCATTAGCGATTGCTCTTGGAATCCCATCGCGGATTGTCTTTGGCTTTTGGGCGGGCGACGAATATGGCGAGATGCATGCGTGGGCTGAAAGCCTCTTGCCAGATGGGCGGTGGGTATCGGTTGATCCATCCGTGGAATATCTGCGTCAACGTCGTCGCACGCAAAGACTCGGTGGCGTTGGAAGACTTGGCAGCGATCGCATCGTCATGAGCCGTGGTTGTGATTATGATCTCCAGATAGGGGAGCGTGTCGTGCGATGCGATATTCTCCAGAATCCGATCCTCCGTGCGAAGAAGGGGATGCAATTCATTGAGATGACTTCTATCGTCTCAAGTGAGAGGATCTAAATATGCGTCGCATCCTCCATACGGGTTTGTCACCGAATGCGGAACGCGACGACGTGTTGCTTGCTGCGTCGCTGTTCCTACGTCCGTGGGAGTGGAAGCGGGGGACGGCTGCCGCGGATCTTGAAGAACGTTTTGAGCGGCTCTTTAGCAGGCCGGCGACATCCTTCAATTCCGGAAGAACATGCTTACTCGTAGCATTGCAGACGCTCGGTCTTGTCTCCGGAGATGAAGTGTTGCTGCAGGCGTTTACCTGCGTTGCCGTTCCGGACCCCGTCATCTGGGCCGGTGCCCGTCCGATCTACGTTGATTGCGACGAGACGCTCACCATGG
Source organism: uncultured Gammaproteobacteria bacterium (assembly GCA_964365615.1). Classification (GTDB taxonomy): domain Bacteria; phylum Patescibacteriota; class Patescibacteriia; order 2-12-FULL-60-25; family 2-12-FULL-60-25; genus CAITMG01. Next base: position 30,607 of record CAYIQM010000003.1, read on the forward strand.
ATCCAAATGATCTCGAGCGCAACATAACGCCGCGGAGCAAGGTCCTCATCATCCAGCACACATTCGGTCGTCCGGCCAACATGGAGCATCTCATGGAAATTGCGCTAAAATATAAGCTTTTTGTGATCGAAGACTGCGCACATGCGCTCGGGGCGAGAAGTCGCGGTCGCCTCCTTGGGAGTTTTGGCGACGTGGCTTTTTTTAGCTTTGGAAGGGATAAAGTGATCTCAAGCGTTTTTGGAGGGATGATGATCGCAACAAACGAAAAACGTGCGATCGCCATCCGATCGCGACAGGAACACGCGCCTCTCCCATCGCGCACATGGATCGCGCAGCAACTGTTTCATCCCCCATTTCTGTCACTCGTCAAAGCAACATACGGTTTTTTGAGCACCGGAAAAGTTTTAGCTGAAATTGGCAAGCGTATGCAGCTCATTTCGAAATCCGTCCTCCCCATTGAAAAGAAGGGAGGGAAGCCTCCGTTTGTAGGTCAAGGTCTGCCGAATGCGCTCGCGTTCCTCGCGATCCATCAATTTGATAAAATGGAACGTATCAATTCGCATCGGCAGAAAATCGCAAAAATCTATCATCACGGTTTGCAGGATCTGACTGGAATTCGTATCGATCCGTGGGATGGGGAACGAGTATGGTTGCGCTATTGCATCCGCACGAACAGGCGCGGCGAATTGATGCGCATTGCGCGCCGGAACGGCATCTATCTCGGCGACTGGTATGATGTTCCAATCGCGCCGTTTGACGTTGACGTCAACGCCATCGGCTATGTCCAGGGTTCCTGTCCAAAAGCCGAACGCATTGCAACGGAGATTGTCAATCTTCCCACGCACATCGGGATCACGCACGAGGATGCGGAACGAATCGTTTCGGTAACGAGAAGCGTATGTCATTGAGTACAAAAGTTATTCATAACAAATCTCAATGGGAGGCATTGAAGCGGCAGGCGCAACCGCATAGTTTTTTGCAAGGATGGGGGTGGGGGGAATTTCATGAGCGAACGGGTCATCAGGTTGAACGGCATGCCGTTTTTGATGGGGAAATTTGTCTTGCGGCGCTCCAGCTTATCGTCGTTAAAGCACGGCGTGGAAATTTCCTTTTTTGTCCGCATGGACCATTGGTTCTTGACCATGCGCGTCTCACCATGGCATTTGACGTTTTGCTTCCAACAATCATACAGATCGCAAAGCAGCACTCCTGCGCCTTTATTCGGTTTAGCCCGTTATTGTTGGATACGCCGAACAATCGCCACATGTTTCGAGATCGCGGCTTTCGCAATGCGCCGACGCACATGCATCCGGAATTGGCATGGCTCCTGGATCTTTCGTCAAACGAGGACGTACTTTTGCAGCAGATGAGCAAGACAGCTCGGTATTCCATTAAAAAAGCGCAAAAAGAAGGCGTTGTCATCCAATCAAGCGACAGCGTAGACGATCTGGATCGCTTTTGGGAAGTTTATCAGGCGACCGTCAAACGCCAGCGCTTTACGCCATTCTCCAAAGAGTATTTGAAGGTTGAATTTGAGACATTGAAGCAGGATGATGCCGCGCGATTTTTTTTCGCGATCTATAACGCGCGCGTCATTTCCGCGGCACTCGTCATCTATGATGAACGATGCGGCTATTATCATCACGGTGCTTCAATCCATGAATCGAAGGTCACGGCCTCGCATCTTGTCCAATGGCATGCGATCCAAGAGGCGAAACGTCGCGGGTGCAGACTGTACAATTTTTGGGGGGTCGTCCGAGAAGATCAAACGAACCATCCATGGGCGGGGTTGTCGCTCTTCAAGCGTAGTTTTGGCGGTTTTGAAGAAGCCTATGTCCATGCGCAGGATATGCCGCTCTCGCCGCGCTACTGGATCACCGCCGCGATTGAATCTATGCGTCGTCTGCGTCGTGGTCTCTAATGACGTGAACCGATATACTGTCTTGCATGATTGATCGGGAAAGACGAAACGGCGCTTTTGCTCGAACTCGATCCGGTTCGGTCAACTCGAGCCGGATCATTGCGAGCG
>CAYIQM010000004.1:0-24051 GCA_964365615.1 uncultured Gammaproteobacteria bacterium
CATCCCTTTTTCTTCCACACGCTCAATGTCGGGTTTGCTTCATGATGACGCTTGGGCGCCTCGATCTGAATCGTTGGCTCATCCCAGCTCCAATCGGACTCCTCATTCCACCCGCTCTCCTTCGTACGGAGATGTGGCCGATGCGCTACGGTGGACAGGGAGGACGGACGACGTTCAATTCTCTCCACGAGCCTCGGCGAAAGTTCTTCAAGAAACAACGACGGTTGATTGTAGGAGAATGTGTCGTATCCGCCCGTGACCGGATAGGTGAGAAAAAGTTCGTGGCGGGCGCGTGTCACCGCGACGTAGAACAACCGTCGTTCCTCTTCGAGACCGCCTTCTTCCGCCATCGCGCGACGGTTCGGAAAGTTGTTTTCCGAGAGATGGATCAGAAATACCGTGTCCCACTCGAGACCCTTTGCCTGATGGATCGTTGAGAGGACCACACGGGCGTCGGGCGTCGCACGTCGCTCGTCGTTGCGGCCGGAGATGACATCATCATACAATGCGACGTCAGCAAGAAACGATCCGGGATCACGATACGCATCCGCGAAGTCCGCAAGCTCTTCGACGTCCGCGAGGCGTTCCTTCCAGTCCGGATATTCGCGTTCGAGATAGTCTCGATACCAAAACGTGAGAAGTGTCCGCAACATGAATGATGCCGATGGGCGTTCCGCGACGATACGGGAGAGAACGGACGAACACTCGCTCCATCCCGCGTGCGCTTTCGGCGGGAGACGAAAGTCCGATAAAAACACCGATTCGATTTCCGGCATCCGTTGAACGATCCGCGCGATCTGGATCGCGGTCACGAGCCCAATGCCTGCATGAAGATTCAGACATCGAATCCACGCAGCTTCATCCTGTACGTTCTCGACGACGCGGAGATATGCGAGGGCATCTTTCACATGCGCACGCTCGAAAAATTTCATCCCGCCTCGATATTCGTATGCGAGGTTGCGTTTCAGAAGCTCAAACTCCAGTGCCTGCGAGTGCGCGGAGGAACGAAACAGTACCGCGATTTCGTGCGGCGACACGCCCCGCGCGAGACGTTCCTCGATCTTCGACGCGACAAACTCCGCTTCCTGCCGTGACGACGCGCATGACGCCAGAACCGGCTTTGAACCTCGCGAACGACTCGCGATCAATTCTTTCTGAAATTGCTTCACGTTCCGCGAAAGCGAATCGTTCGCAAGATCGAGAATCTCTGGCGACGATCGGTAGTTCGTGAGGAGTTTGAAAATCTTCGCGCTCGGCCACTGTTCGCGAAACGAGAGGATATTTTTCACATCCGCGCCGCGAAACGAATAGATGGATTGCGCATCGTCGCCGACAACGAGGAGATTCTGATGCGCCGAGGCAACGGCATGGACGATCGCGGCTTGAAGGGCGTTCGTGTCTTGGTACTCGTCCACAAGGATGTATTGAAATTGCCGTGCGATCCCCTCGCCGATCGCCGGATCGGCCATGAGGAGGAGCCAATTCTTCAAGAGATCGTCAAAATCCATCGCGTTCGCCTGCCGCTTCCGTTCTGCGTAGATACGTCCGATTTCCCCGACGTCTCCTGCGAACGGAACGAAGTGTGGATGTTGCAGCTCGAGCGTTTCTTCGACGGCACCGAGTGTATTCGTCGCGAACGAAAGAATGTTCTGCACGACGCGCGCCGTGGGAAACTGTCGCGCCTTGGGATCGATCGAGAGCTCCTTCATCACGGCTTTCACCAAACTTTCTGAATCATCTTGATCGAGAATTGTAAATCGCGAAGAATATCCTAAACGCCCCGCGTGCGATCGAAGCAGCCTATGTGCGATGGCATGGAACGTTCCGCCCCACAACGACATCGCGTCACGACCGAGGAGCGCGACGACGCGTCTCGTCATCTCCTTGGCCGCTTTATTCGTGAACGTGACGAGAAGGATCTGGGACGGATCCATGCCGCTCTCGATGAGATGCGCGACGCGATATGTGATGGTCCGCGTCTTGCCCGATCCCGCGCCGGCGAGGACAAGGCACGGCCCGTCGCCATGCAACACAACGTCGAGCTGTTCTGGATTCAATTCGCGTTGGTAATCAATGCGGGACATTCGAGGCATCGTAACAAAAATGGCCTCGTTCCGCGATAGCCGTGCGTCGGACAGCCTCATCATGGCCCAAACGCCCTCCAACGATTCCGAATATGTTCTTCGAATGTTTTTGCAACATATGTTTTTCCGTGCGCGTCTGTCAAAAAGTAGCGATACGCTGTTCGTGGTGGATGCAACGCTGCCTCGATCGCATCTGCGCCGGGATTGGAAATTGGCCCGGGCGGCAATCCCTTTTGTTGATAGGTATTGTACGGAGAAGCGGTTGCGAGATCCGAGAGCGTCGGCCGTGCACGCGACGCATGCGTGACGTAATTCACGGTCGCGTCAGACTGAAGCGGCATCTTTTCGCGCAACCGGTTCCAAAAAATTCCTGCGACGAGTTTACGATCTTCCGGCTTCGCGACTTCCTTCTCGATGATGGATGCGAGGGTCACCACGTCGTGAAGCGTTCTCCCCTGCTGGTTCGCATCTTTGATGAGAGGCGTGGCGTGACGTGAAAACGCTTCAAGCTGCTTTCGAATGAGACTCTGTGGGAGCTGATCTTTCCACACGCGATAGGTATCGGGAAAAAGATAACCTTCGAGGGTCGTCCCATCTGCGAGTTGTTTCAAAAAATCGTACTCGGACTTCAATGAATCAACTTTTGATTCATTGAAAAATACCGTTGGATCAACTCCGTATTCTTTGAGAGCTTCCGCCTCGTCTTTGAGGCTCCATCCTTCAATGATTTTAATTTCAACTTCTGCACGCGCGGGACCGATGGCAAACATCCGTGCAAGCGCACGGGCATTCGTGTCCTGTTTGATCTGATAGATCCCTGGCTTCGGATGCCGCGCTGCGGAATCAAAACGCGCGTAGGCCAGATAGCAACTCTGACAAGCAAAAACACCTGCGCTCTTCAGTGTTTTTGCGACCTCCTCAACCGTTGCCGATGGCCTAATCGTGAACGGGACCGTCGGCGCACCCGAAGAAGGGTGAGAAAAAAACGACGGCCAAAAAAAGAGAAAAAGGAGAACAACGGCCGTGAGGAGCAGGATCTTTTTCATGGCCTCTTCCGGAGCTCGCGATGGATACGCCGTACGATCACGAAGCTTGCAATACCGATGACGGCGCCGCCCAGCACATCCGTCGGATAGTGAACGCCGACGGCAACGCGACCGATGGCAATCAGGATCGCAATCGCCAACGCGGCGATGCCAATCCGACGGTTCACAAAAAACAACGCGGCACAGATCGCGAACGCGGTCGCCGTATGCCCGGAAGGGAATGATGTATGGAGAGGCGGTGGGATGAGAAGCGTCACGTCGGGACTCGAAAGGAACGGCCGAGGACGATCAATCAACGCGGAGAGAACGGAACGGAACAGGAGCGCGACCCCAACGCTCCATGCGGCTTCGAGAACCGCGTGTTTTTCGCGTTTGTTACGAGACCAGAGGAGCCACAATCCGATTGGGAGATACGCAACAATGAGCCATCGCGCAAGAAAAATTGCAATGCCAACTCCCCACGACGATGCGAAAAACGCCTGCTGTGTCATCTGAATCAGTTGTAGATCAAACGGCATGAACGTATTGTCCCCCATCTACCATCTACCGTCTATGCCGCCTGTGACGGCACCCCGCTTACAGATGATCATTCAACAATGTGGCGGGGCCGTCTACCGTCTTCGGTTCATACGCGCACCATCGCGCGACCGGACACATCCAGCATTTCGGCTTTCTCCCGCCGACGCAAATCTCACGGCCGAATCGGACGAACGTCTGATTGATTGCAGACCACAACGGCTCCGGCACAATCCGTTTCAGATCGCGTTCAACCTGCTCTGGCGTTTTCCCGTTCGACCAGCCGAGTCGCCGCGCGATCCGAAAGACGTGCGTGTCCACCGCGATCGCCGGAACGTGATAGACGTACGAGAGGACGCAGCTTGCGGTTTTTCGTCCCACGCCCGGAAGCGTTACGAGCTCCTCCATTGTGCGAGGGACGTTCCCGCCGAATTCCGTGAGAATCTTTTTCGCCATTCCGTTGATTGCTTTTGCTTTTGAGCGATAGAGGCCGATCGTATTGATGGAGCGTGCGATATGTGTGACGCTGGCGCGAGCAAGAGATTCCCACGTTGGAAATTTTTTTCGGAACGCGGGAAAAATCTTCAAAACCTGCTTATCCGTCGTGCGTGCGGAAAGCAAAACACCGAGGATCGTGTCCTCCGGCGTTCCCAAATCCATATCCGCTTTTTGCGGATAGCGACGTACAAGCGTTGTGATCAAGAGATCACGAGCTGTTTTCATTTTCTCTTCATCCATACTGCATACGGCATTCTCCATTCTCCCCTACACCAACGCTCTCCCCGTCATCTCCGCGGGTTGCGGGATTTCCATCAATGTGAGAACGGTTGGCGCGACGTCGGCAAGCATCCCAACCGACTGGGTCATCCAGAGCTCCCCGCCGATCGCATCGCCGAGCGGCGCTTTCATCCCTTCGAACGGCTTGCCGATGATGAGAAATGGAACCGGATTCGTTGAATGTTCCTTATCAATCTCGCCGGTCACGAGATTCTTCACCTCTTCGGCGTTCCCGTGGTCTGCGGTCACGAGGCAAACGCCGCCAACCGCAAGTGCTGCGTCAACGATCTTCCCCATCGCCGCATCTACCGTCTCGTTCGCTTTTTTTGTCGCGTCCACGTCGCCCGTATGTGCGACCATATCGGGATTCGCGAAATTCAGCGCGATAAAATCGTACGAACCTTTCACGATCTCTTGCACCACGCGTTCTGCGATACTCATCGCGCTCATCTCCGGTGCTTTGTCGTAGGTCGAGACGCGCGGCGACGGGATGATGACGCGGTCTTCGCCCGGGAATTCCGCTTCAATCATGCCGTTCAAAAAAAAGGTGACGTGCGCGTATTTTTCCGTCTCCGCGATATGGAGCTGCCGATATCCGGCGTCCGAAATCGCTTTGGCGAGACAATTCTCGATTCCGAGCGGCGGAAACGCGACCGAAACCGGCAAATCTTTTTCATATTCGGTCATGGTGGCGAAGAACAAATCTTTCACTTCTGTCCGCGGAAATTTGTCAAAACTCGGGAGCACGAACGCTTTCGTGAGCTCTCGCGCGCGGTCGGGACGGAAGTTGAAGAAGATCGCCGCATCCCCTGCCGCGATCGTCGCGATCGGTTTGCCGTGTTCCGTAATCACGGTCGGGACGAATTGTTCATCGTAGACTTTGTTCGCATACGACGCTTCGATCGCAGCGGTCGCGGACTCGGACGTCGCATCCGCCGTTCCGTTCACCATCGCGTTATAGGCCTTCTCGATCCGATCCCACCGGTTGTCGCGATCCATGGCATAGTACCTGCCTGCGAGGGTCGCGATTTTTCCGGTTCCAAGCTCTTTCATCTTCGATTCCAATTCCGTGATGAAGAGAATTCCTTTGTTAAAAATCGTGTCGCGGCCGTCGAGGAACGCGTGAACGAACACGCGCGAAAATTTTTGGCGATGACATGCCTCGAGTAACTCTTTGCAGTGGAGATCGCTCGCGTGCACGTTGCCTGGCGAGACGAGTCCGAGGAGATGGAGACTGCCGCCGGTTTTGACGCAATGCGCCATCGCATCCAGAAACATCTTGTTCGTATGGAACTCGCCGGTTTCGATCGCTCGATTGATGCGCGGAAAATTTTGAAAAAAAATGCGGCCCGCTCCGATTGTCATATGGCCGACTTCCGAGTTTCCCATCTCGCCCCACGAAAGACCGACCGCCTCGCCCGAGCTCAAGACGGTCATGGCTGGATACCTCTCGATGTACGTCTTCAAATGCGGCATGAACGCCGAGGCGATGGCGTTCCCTTCGGTCGGCGGGGCAATGCCAAAACCGTCTAGGATCATCAGCACGACGGGCTTCGGACGCGGCATAGAAGGGGCCGATATAGGATAGGGGTTAGACGGTTTTTGCGCAAGAATAAGCGATTATTGACAAAAAATCCATTGTATGATACGTTTAGGCGTTCCACACGGTGCAAAAAAAGCTCCGTGGTGGAGCAATTTTCGAACCGTATAACTGAAGAAAGAAGGAGAGGCAAGATGGGAAAGCCACAGCCGCCACCGAAGCGTAGGCATTTCAACGTTGGCAAGCCAGTGCCGACAAGAGTTGTCACTGCGCCGACCGACGTCGCGCCGCAAAACGAGGGCGTCACGTTCTTCGACGAGGCGGGAGCAGATAGCGCTCCCGCTGGCACGGGAGCGGCAAACGCCGGAGGCGTGCAAACGCCGACGACGCCAACCGCAAACGCAGCGACGCCGGTACCGCAAGTGCCGACGACGACGCAAGTCACAAGCGCAGTGCCAGCGCCGACGGCAGGCGTGCAAGCGCCGCCCGACCTGCCCGCAGCGACGCCCGACACTCTCGTGGAGGTCAAGGATGTGGTCGTCGAATTCCACGACGCCGCGCAATTGATCTACATCGGTACCAAGCCCGAAGCGCCTGGTCGAGAGATCGTGATCAGTGGTAGAGACGTCTTCCAGAAGCACGCCGCTATAGACAGGTTTGCAGACGGATCATACTACCTGTGGAATGCGAACTCATCGCAAGTCACGATCGTCCGTGGCACCAAGATGGCTCCCAATGATTTCGCCGAAATCAAGGACGGCGAGATCGTACAATTCGGGGGCTGCAAGTTCAAGCTCGAGATCAAGGGTCCTCAACCCACGGAGCTCGACGCGCTTGCGACGGATGTGGAGGCAGACAGGGTAGCGAAGGCTGCAGCGCCCGCACCCGCGGTCGCTACACTTCGACCAAGACCCCTACCCCCGCCTCCGCCCCCACCGTCATCGAGGAGGAGCCCTATCTCTGGACCTCCTCCCGCTCCTCCCGCAAATGCGACGAGCAAGACGGATCAGCCTGTGACGGCAGAAACGTTGCCACAGGCTGTGGCGGCAATAGATGCGGAGTTCCGTAGAGCAGAGAGCGACTCGCCGGGAGCACTTCCGCCCCCGGCACACTCATCAAACAGGCCGACGGGAACGTCGGCTGGATCTCAAACGAGAGGAGGGACCATGTCCCAAGCAGCAGAGGAAGTCCCGGCCCTATCTTCCGGACGGAGACAAAAAGTCCGGCAGATCTTGGCCACGGTCATCATCTGTCTCGGCACGTTGGTGCTCGTTGTCATGGTGTTCCAATACAGGGGCACTGCGAGGGACACCATGTCCAAAGCCGAGGCCATGGTCACGGCCGCGGAAAAGGCCAAGTCCGATGTCGAGGCGAAAGTCAAGGCCGCGGAGGAGGCCAAGACCAAGGCCGAGACGAACCTCGCGATCGCAACCGAAACCGCAACCAAGGCCGAGACGAACCGCGCGATCGCAACCGAAATCGCAACCCAGGCCGAGAAGGACCTCACGGCAGAGAAGGCCAAGCCCATCTGCATGAAGGTCAGCGACGTCAGTCTGGCCTTCTTCCAGAGCAAGAAGGGGGGGCAGGACCCCACGCGGTACACGTTCGGGGACACGAAGGTGGGAGAAGCGGAGGTGGACTGCGAGGTCCGCGACAACGACAGCGCTTCGAAGGCCGTCCCGAACACGGATGGCACCAACACCTCCGACGTCAGGGCCTGCGATATCTGCTGGGCGAAGCAGAAGGAGGCGACGAAGACCTAGCCACTCGAGCGCCTACGGCTCGAGTCACGCGTGAGACCCGCGCCCGAACCACCATCTCGGTGGAACGGGCGCGGGCTCAATTTTTTTTAAATAATCTTTGGAAATAACGACTCCCCGACGGCGACTACCTTCCCCTCTTCGAGCAGCCCACACGGGGAAACATCTTCAATCGTGAGCGACTCACGATCATTATCCACGCCAAGCCGGTCAAGAATCACATCTGACGTCGTAGGCATCACCGGGCGTATCATCCACGCGACATGACGAATTGTTTCAAGCAAATGAGAGAGGACGTTGTCGAGTTCTTCTTCCTTCCCCTCTTTCGCAAGCACCCACGGTTTTGCTCTATCAACGGTCTGATTCGCCTCGCGGATGAGCTTCCACACGGTCTCAAGCGCAACGTCAACTCGATAAGATTCCATCGCCTCGCAATACGTCTTCCATACATCCCCTATCTGCCATCCCGCCTGCCTACCCATAGCGAGTCTTTCGGGATTGGCGGGCGAGCTGCCATCTGCCATCTGCCATGGTGGCACGACTCCTCCCCGATACTTCACGACCATCGCAACGACACGTGAGAGGAGATTGCCAAGGTCATTCGCAAGATCCGCTTCGTATTTTTTGAGCGAGCGGGCGTGCGACCAATCGCCATCTCCGATAAATGGAATTTGACTCAACAAGAGGTAGCGCGTCGCGTCCGCGCCAAAGATGTCAATGAGCTCGTGCGGATCAATCACGTTGCCTTGCGTCTTCGACATTTTTTGCCCTTCGACGTTAATCCATCCATGCACCGCCACTTGATTCGGGAGCTCGATACCGGCAGCCAGAAGCATCGCGGGCCAGAGCACGGAATGTTGGCGGTTGATCTCTTTGCCAATGACATGGACATCGCACGGCCAAAATCGCTCAAAGAGTGACTTGCGGACTTTCCGACTTTCCGACTTTCCGACTTTCGACTCCCCGAATCCAATCGCGGTGAGGTAATTGATGAGCGCGTCAAACCAAACATAGACAACCTGCGTCGCGTCGCCGGGCACGGGAATGCCCCACGCGAGATGCTCTTTCGAGCGCGAGATGCTGATGTCTTCCAGCCCGTCCTCGACGAGCTGCTTCATTTCGTTGAACTTCGTCTCTGGCACGACAAAATCCGGTCGCGACGCGTAGAGTTCTTTCAATCTGTCGCGGAACGCCGTGAGTGCAAAAAAATAATTTTCCTCTTCAAGCTCCTTTGGAGAAAGTTTGTGATCCGGACACATTCCACCCACAAGATCCTTCTCTGTTTTGAATTGTTCGCAACCGACGCAATAGAGTCCTGTATACGTTTTTTTGTAGATAGAACCGTTCGCAGCGACGAGGTTCCAGAATTTTTCGACCGCGCGATGATGACGAGCTTCGGTCGTGCGAATAAAATCCGTGTGCGAGATGTTGAGCCGCCGCGCGAGACTGCGATAGAGCTCCGCCATCTCGTCCGTAAAACGCTCCGGCGTTTTTCCGACCTCCGCGGCTTTCATCGCGATCTTCTGCCCGTGTTCGTCCGTACCCGTCACAAACTGAACGTCATCGCCACAGAGGCGACGGTATCGCGCGATCGCGTCTGCGAGAATAAGCTCGAGCGCGAAGCCGATGTGCGGCGGCGCGTTAACGTAGGCGATTGCGGTCGTGAGATAAAACGGGTCGCGTTCGCTCATACCTCGGTCTTCGCGATTTTGAGGATCATGGCCGCCTGCACGTCCGAAACCGGTTGCACGGAAAGCCGCGCGTGACTCACGAGCGGCATCGTGTTCAAGCCGTAGGTGTTGCGGATTTCCTCGAGGCTCACGGGGCGCACGAGCGGCTTCAGATATTCCACGTCAACCGCAACCCAATCCCCTTTGATCGCGGTCGAGTCCGCATACGGGTCGGACACGACTTTCGCAACGCCCATGATGATGCGGTCTTGGCCCGAGTGATAGATGAACGCGAGATCACCCGGCTTCATCTCGCGAAGATTGTTGCGCGCCTCAAAATTGCGGACGCCTGTCCACGGCGCTCGTTTTTCGGATTCAAGCCGCTCCCACGAAAACTCCTCGGGCTCGGTTTTGAGTAGCCAATAGGCCATATAAATGTATAGTACGCGCAACTGTGAGACGTTGACAATGGCACGCAACGGTGAGAGCAGTGGAGGAGGGTGATTGTAGATAGTAGATTGTAGATAGGTTTGTTACAAAATGCCTTTAAACAAAATTGGTCATTTTACACATTTGCACGCATGGCAAAAGGGACATAAGTTGGTTCTTGACGTCTACAAGGCCTCAGAATCTTTTCCACGAGCAGAAATATTCGGATGATCTAGTCAGATGAGACGTGCAGCCATTTCGATCACCTCCAATATTTCCGAAGGATTCGGCAGACGTCATCAAAAAGAGAAACTCCAGTTTTATCAAATCACGCTTGGATCAATCTCTGAACTCCATAATCAGCTTTTGATTGCAAGAGATCTCTCATACATTTCTCCAGACATCTTTCAAAAAATCGAGGTTGAGCTTACACTGGTTGCAAAACTTGTTTTTGGTCTTACGATGAGCATCCGAAAAGAAATCTCTATCTAAACCTATCCGCAATCTACTATCTGCTATCTACTGCTCGTATGAGCTGGCTCTATGAAGCGTTCTCCGTCCCTTCGGAACGAAATGGGCGCATTCACTGCACGCGCGTGCTCGGGAACTGGAGCGTTAATGTGGACGGCTGCGGTGAGAGTTCGAGCTATATGCGCGGGCTCTGGCAAAACGCGGTGCGGCGACTCCCTCGTGACGCTCACGTCAAACGCATCCTGATGCTCGGTCTCGCCGCCGGAGCGAGCGTCGAGATGCTCCATCGCCGCTTTCCCGGCTGTCACATCACGGCCATCGAATGGGATCCGGTCATGAAAGAGGTGATGGAACGTGTCCGCCTATTCCATCCCTCCCATCGTCCCGAAATTCTTCTTGGCGATGCGGTAGAGATCGTGCCGAGATTACATCGAAAATTCGATCTCATCCTGTTTGATCTCTATCACGGACCCGTAACGCCGCACGCCGCACAACAACGGATTTTTTTTGAAGCGTTACAATCGCTGTTGGTTCGCGACGGATTCCTCATTGTAAATGCCTACGCGCAACCACAGATACTCATCAACGCCCGTGCCTGTTTTGCGCACCAAGCCACGTGGAAGTTTCATCTCAACCTCGTCGCGCTCTACCGGCCGTTCGGCGCTGGGACCGTCGGTGATCCGCTTCCGGATGGATATCTCCCACACCGATGTTCTGATGCGTTTGTACGGCGTGATCTTGCGGATGATCGTCACGCGTCTCTCATCGAGAGTGGAGCTGCGACTGGAATTCGTTACTCGACAGGGCTCTGGTGCGTCGAAAAATACTACGGGGATTCGGAACCGATGCTGGATTCGCGCGGGCCAAAGCGTTTGGTGATTTGGCAACCCGTAACGCGCGTTGATACGCCGCAGGGATGGTCACGATCATTCGTTCGCATGAACGCGGAGGTCACGGGGTTTGTTGATCTCAATGCGACGGAGGATCTTTTTGCCACATGGTCGCCACATGCCATGCGACACCTCAAACGTTGGCGCGCCGAACGTGATGCGTGGGAGGTTGTCGAACCGAGTCTTGATCAGTTCCTGCGCGCATATATGACGAGCCGTATGCGAGGATCCCTCAAGGGCTTGCACCGGAACATCCTTGAACGCAAATCAAAAACACACGGATCCCGGCTGCATCTCCTCTGCCTCAAACGCCGAAGCACGGGATCGCTTGAAGCTGGTTTTGCCTCGCTCGAGATCCCAGAATTAAAACAATCCATCCATATTGCGTCGTTCATCCTCGATTCCGCGAAGCCAAATCCGGTTGGAACGGGCATCATCGCTCTCTGGTTTTCGCACGCAAAAGAACGAAACATTCGTTTTCTCGATTTTGACCTATTCCGCGGATCAAGCGATCCAAAAGCGTGGAAAGGATTTTCGCGCTTCAAAGCTCAATTCGGGACGATCTTTATCCGGTATCCATACCCGCTCATGCGCTGGGCCGGAACGTGGCAAACGTCAATAAAAAAATATTTTGCCAAAGAATCTATCAAGGAACATGTGTGAGAAGAGAGGATGGGATCGTCACTCCACGAAGGGTATCTTCAAACGTTTGTGCCGTACGTATGAGCGTTGCCACGCTTCCCTAAACAAGCACCTCTGCCGGGAGCAGACGCCCGTTATATGGGTAACTCATCGCGTAACAATAGGCTCCTGCATTTTCCATCGCGATGAGATCGCCAAGCTCAAGCGGCGGCAGTTCCAAATCCTTCCCCCACAGATCCGTCTGCTCGCAAATTTGTCCCGTCAGTTGTGTTTTCTGTCGCGGAAGATGATCTTTTCCATGTTTGATACCCTTCTTTTTTGGCATGAATTTTTCCGATGAGAATCCCCGCATCCGCGACAAAATACCGACCTGGTTCCATCACGAGCCGTGGAGGTTTGAGCCCATATTGAGCGATTTTTTTCTGGAAACCGTGAACAATTCCGTCCACCGTTTCATCCAGATCGAGTGCGCGTTCCTCCGGACGGTACGGAATGCCAAGTCCGCCTCCCAGATCAATGAATTCAAATTTGATCCCGAGCGATTCGTGAACCGATCCAACGATATCCATCAAACGCTCCGTGATTTCGCGAAAATAGGCTGGATCCGTCACGCAGCTCCCGGCCATCATGTGTACGCCGAAACGGGTAATCCCCGCATGGACCGCGTCGGCATACGCCGCGAGAGCCTGATCCGGATGAAGACCAAACTTCGCTTCCGGACCTCCCGTAATGACAAAATGACCCACATTACTTTTCCCGATGCCAGGATTGATCCGAAACGAAATGAGGTCAGGTCTCCCAAATTGAAGCAAACGGGGGAGAAGACTCGCGTCATCCAAATTGCAGATGACGCCAGCATTCAGGCTCATGTGTCAATCTTCGTCAGATAAAAAGTTCCCGGAAAAAATAATCTCTTCGCCTCTCAATCCAAGAGAATGCGCAAGTTGTATTTCAGAGATGCTCGCCGTATCCATCCCAGCACCTTCTTGCCTCAAAATATGCGCGATCGCCGGATGGCTGTTTGCTTTAAGCGCGTAAAACAGTCGAGTGTCTGGATAGCGTGAGGTAAACGCGCGGTGTACTCGTCGAAAATTTTCGCGTATCCGATCCTCGTCGTAGACAAAGAGCGGCGTCCCAAAACGTCGCGCAAGTTCTTTCACGGAAACATCGCTGATATACAGTTCCTGATTGATGATGTTCATCGCACATACAACTTCATACGGCCTAAAATCACATGTTGGCGGGTCGGACGAGATTCGAACTCGCGATCTTCTCCGTGACAGGGAGACGTGTTAACCGGGCTACACCACCGACCCGCCAATACGTGATTCAATTGTTTCAGTGCGGATTTGATCTTTAGATTGCGCGCGCAACGTATCATGTGCAAAAGGGGTTGACAAGATGGCTACAATCCTGTTTCCTCTCTCGTGGGAGAGGACATGAGATATTTCATCGTTCGTCTGGAGGTACAATGGAAAGAATGCGCTGGATAAACTGGGACGATGTGCTCGCCCCGATGAACCGTCCGATGCTGGAGCAATGCCTCGCGGAGAGAGAAAACGCATACGCCCTGCTTGATGCCGTGAGTCGAACCGACTTTTCCGCCTATTGGCGTGATGAAGCGCGGTTCCTCAAGCTTCTCGCTCTCCTTGCGTGCCATGCGCGCTGGATCGAAGGAGAACTCCACGTCGCAATCAGACCCCACACACAGATCCGCTTTTGTGCCATCGTGCTCATACGTGCCGATGGAGCTTTCAAGGAAGTTTGCAAACGGCTGATCTTCCCCGCAAGCTTCCTCGAGTTCCAGTTGCAGGTGGATTCAAACCCGGCACTCATCGAATCGTTCCTGGTCAGACCGGAGTCGACGGAGCAAAAACTTCTTCTCGCGGCGACGCGAGCGCCTGTTGTGTCTCGCAGGCAAAACGTTCCGACTCGATGCTCGATCGCGCGGGCGTCCATGCCAGCCCCGATCCTCGTGCTTGATGGCGAGGAACTGCACAGAAGCTTACATCCGCCAATCCATGCCAAACCAGCGATCCGCGATGCGGACGGTAACACGGCAGATATCGACGATGGATGGTAACGCCGCTTCGGACATCGCTGCGACTCGCATGCGATGTCCGCTTTTTTAAGATAGACTCTCTAGCCGTTCACGACCTCTACTCGCTTCGTAAAGCTTCTCGGGAACGTGTCGGATCCCGCAACCGCGATCACGACGCTCTGTGTGTTGATGAACTTTTTTGCTCGAAGATCTTTCAGCGCGAATTGAAGTTGTGCGTCCGCGGTTTTTTTCTTGGATGCGACGTGCGGCTCCACCCCCCACACGAGACGCAGAATCCGTGCGACGCGCGGATCAAAGGCGTAGGCAAAGATGCGCGTCTCGGGACGCATCGAGGAAATCACGCGAGCCGTCCGGCCGGATGCCGTCGCCACGATGACGGGCGCGTGATCGTGCGCGTCCACGAGCAAACGCACGGAGGTCCCAAGTGCCTGCAGAGCATCTTTCGCGTCGTTCAATTGCAAAGATTTGAGGTCATCAAAAACCGATGCTTCCATCGTCTCGATGGTCCGCGCCATCATCTTGACCGCCTCGATCGGAAACGCGCCCATCGCCGTTTCACCCGAAAGCATGACCGCATCCGCATGGTCCGCGACCGCGTTTGCGACATCGGAAACTTCGGCGCGCGTGGGCCGCGGATTGCGAATCATCGAATCGAGCATCTGCGTCGCGACAATGACGGGCACGCCGCGCGCGCGACACGCCGCGATGAGTTGTTTTTGAATGACCGGGACTTGATCCGCCGGCATCTCAATGCCAAGATCGCCGCGCGCGACCATAACCCCATCCACGAGCGGCAAAATATCGTCGAAACGCTCGACCGCTTCGCGCTTCTCGATTTTGGAAATGATCTTGATCGCCCGGCCGCCGTGCGCGTCGAGGAGGCGACGGAGCCCCCTCACGTCATTTGGCGAGCGGACGAAGGAGAGCGCGATAAAATCTACACCGAGCTTCACGCCGAAACGAGCGTCTTCTCGGTCTTTCACGGAAAGCGACGGGATGCGAAGCGACGTCCCAGGCAAATGAAGTCCTTTATGCGACGTGAGCGTGCCGCCCTGAATCACCTCACAGATGATCCGACGTCCTTCGACCCGACGGACCTCGACTTCCAGAAGCCCGTCGTCGAGCAAGAGCCGCTCGCGCGGGTTCACGTCTTGATGCAACGACAGGAGCGTCACGGCGATGTCGTCGTCTTCGGGCCGTGGTGCGGTCGTAAACACGACGCGACGGCCGGTGATGAGTTTCACCCCCTCTTTCGGGAGATCGCCCACGCGAATTTTCGGCCCTTGGAGATCTTGCATGACCGCAAACGGCTGGCCGAGTTTTTTACCTGCGGCGACAAGACGGCCGAATGTCATCCGGTGATCCTCGTGCGTCCCGTGACTAAAATTCAGCCGCGCGACATCCATGCCCGCGTCCCCGAGACGCACGAGCGTCGCAGGCGCGTTTGATGCGGGACCGATCGTGCAAACAATTTTTGTGCGCTTCATACATCGCGCAGTATACCATCGTAGAGGCTGATGCAAAACGATGAGATGTGAAGGTCTGGAGCGAGCACCGAGCGAGGCGTACTGAAACGTACGTTGAGCGAGGAGCGCAGCGAAGACCGATCAGCTCGCGTTTTGCATCAGCCTCTTATCGTTTCTTTTTGCGGAGACGAGGCCGTGGACGCGTCGCGAGTTTCTCGAGCTCTCGCGTGAACGATGCAACATCCTCAAACTGCCGATACACGGACGCAAAACGGATATACGCGACTTTATCAAATTTCCGGAGCTGATCCATCACGATCTCCCCCACCTCACTGCTCGTGAGCTCATCCGATTTTTTTCGCTGGATGTCGCGTTCGATCGCGTGCACAAGCGTGCGAAAGGTTGCGTGCGTCACGGGCCGCTTTTGGAGCGACCGTTTAAGCCCGAGTTCGAGCTTCTCGCGCGAATAGGATTCGCGACGCCCGTCGCGCTTCACGATCGTGAGATCGAGCAGTTCTACTTCCTCGTTCGTCGAAAAACGGTAGCCGCACTTTTCGCATTTGCGCCTCCGACGAATTGCGTCACCGTCCGCGGAAAGACGAGAATCCACGACTTTGGAGTCCGCATGTGTACACACGGGGCAATGCATAGTTACATCATCTTCTTGCGAATGAATGCCGGGATCTCGAGCTCGTCTTCTTCGGATTTTGATGGCACGCGAGCGGGCGGGGTGGTTTGTGGACGGGATGCCTGAACTGGCGCGTAGGTGGGGGGTTGCACGTGCGGCTGCGCAGCCGCTGGAACCATTGCCGGCGTTCGCTGAAGTTGCGCGGGCGCAGATTCCAAGAGATCAAAGGGTGACGCGGACAGGACGGGTTCCGGCTGACGCGAGGGGAGAGGCGACGGCGCAGGCGTCGGCGCAAATGGAGAGGTCGCGCGCCGACCCGAAAACGGAACTTGATCGAGCGGTTCGGCAGCACGGCCAGAAAATACGCCGGACGCGAACCCGGTCTTTGCTTTTGACACGGCCTGCCGCGTTTCGAATCCCGTCGCGATCACCGTAATTTTCACTTCATCTTTCATGGATTCATCAATGATCGCGCCAAAGATCACTTTCGCGTTCTGTTCCGCGGACTGTGTGATGATTTTCGCGGCTTCAGAGACCTCGTACATCCCGAGGTTTGACCCGCCCGTGATCGTAAACAAAATCCCTTTTGCGCCGTCAATCGAGACTTCGAGCAGCGGAGACGCAATGGCACCTTTCGCCGCATCTGCCGCACGATTTTCTCCGCTTCCGCGACCGATCCCCATGAGCGACGAGCCGCGATTCGACATGATGGCGCGCACGTCCGCAAAATCAACGTTGATGAGGCCTGGAACGGAGATGACTTCTGAAATCCCCTGTACGCCTTGGCGTAGGACCTCGTCCACCGTCTCGAACGCGTCGAGCAGAGAGGTTTTTCGATCAATGATTTGCAGCACGCGGTCATTCGGAATCGTGATGATCGTATCCACGACGTCCGTGAGACGATCGTACGCCGCGTCCGCGATCGCACGCCGTTGGACTCCTTCGAAGGAGAACGGGCGGGTCACGACCGCGACCGTGAGCGCGCCAAGCTCCTTTGCGATCTTCGCGACGAGCGGCCCGGCACCGGATCCCGTTCCGCCGCCCAACCCGCACGTCACAAAAACCATATCCGCGCCGCTTAAGAGCTCGCGGATCTCGTTCTCATTTTCTTCAGCCGCTCGAAATCCCATCTCCGGATCCATGCCCGCCCCGAGACCGCGCGTCACCGTCTTCCCGATATGAAGCTTGGTCGGCGCTTGTGAATGATGGAGTGCTTGCACGTCGGTATTGATGGCTGCGAATTCCACGCCACGAATTTTCGCGGTAATCATTCGATTCACGGCCGAGTTCCCGGAGCCGCCGACTCCCACGACGATGATCTTTGCAAACGTTTCGACCTGTGGTTTGACTTCTGGCATATCTTTAATGAGTACAGTTTGTACTCAATTACGGCTTCATTGAGCCCTAAAATGAATCTTTACAGAATCATACAAAAACAAACGCCACGTCGTCAAGTCAAAACACATGCACGTCAAATAAAATTACGGGATCAGCGACTGAAACAATTTCTTGAATGGCTTTTTGAATTTGTCAAGGAGAGCTGCTCCTCTCCGGCTGCGCGTGCGAAGTCCGATTGTTCGCGCAGAGCTTTTTTCTACTTTCCACTCATTCTCAAATGCCCACATGACCAAACCAATCGCCGTACTGAAAGAAGAATCTTCGATCACTTCCGGCATCGGACTTGAAAGGGAGATTCGACCCAACGAACAGGGCAGTCGGAGGACGCGTTTTCCAATCTCCACCATCCCTGGCAGTTTGGAACCGCCTCCGGAAAGCGTGACCCCTGCGGGTAAAAGCCCGCTCCGATCAATCCGGCGCAACTCCGCTTCGACGCGATCATACAGTTCTTCGACACGAGCCTGAATGATCTCGGCAATATACTTGACGGGAACGATTTCACTTTGTTCCGTCCCGTAGTCCATGAGGTCAATCTCTTCTCCCCGTTTTGGCAACGCATCGGCATCCGCCCGACCATAATTGCATTTGATGCGTTCTGCCGCGTCAAGCGACACACGAAGCCCGATCGCGATATCTGACGTTATGTGATCTGCCCCGATCGGCAGGGTCGTCGCGTGAAGCAGCTCTCCATCCTCAAACACGGCCATCCCCGTCGTCGCCGCACCGATCGAGAGCACGCAGACGCCGAGTTCGCGCTGCCGTGAAACAGTCGTCGCCTCGGCAACGGCAAGCGGCGCATAAATGAGTTCCGTCACGTCAAGGCCCGTCCGGAAGACGGCGTTCGTCAGATTCCGAATCTGACTCGAAAGCCCTTGGACGATCTGCGTATCCACTTCAAGACGGATGCCCTGCATCCCGATCGGATCTTTAATTCCCATTTGCCCGTCCACCGTAAAACTTCCCGGCAACACATGCAGGATCTCATGATTCGCTGGGTTCACGCACGCTTTCGCGGCTTCAAGTGCCCGCTCGACATCCTCCGCCCGGATATCCCCTTCCGGACGGGAAACACCGACAATTCCTTTCGTCCGTTGCGAGGAAATACCCGTCCCTCCGATCCCAACGGTCGCCTCCGAAATCGGAAGCCCGATGAGACGTTCAGCGTGTTCGAGGCATGCGGAGATGGCGGTCACCGCGTCATCCAACGAAGTGACATTGCCTTTCGCGATCCCTTGCGAGGGAACGGCAACCGCCCCCAAATGATTCAACGTCGGCCGCTTGTCAATGGCCATGCCAAGCTGCCCTACCGCGATGCGAATATGGGACGTCCCAAGATCGAGTCCAACGTACAGCCGTTCTTTCATACGCGTCCAATCAAGATTCCAACATACGGCCGAAGCAGCAACACGCCAAGAAGCGCCGCAAAGAGCGAAGCGAGCAACACCGAAGCTGCCATGAGATCCTTAATATCATGCACGTACGTATGTAGGCGCGGCTTCACGAGATCCGTGAGCCGTTCGACCATCGTGTTCAACAATTCTAGCACAAGCACGGACCCGGTCGCGAGCAGCAGAAGCGCGCGTTCCCAATCGCGGATCGGAAGGATGAGGCAAAGCACGAGGATCACGAGCGCGGCGGCCGTCTGGATCCGAAAACTGCGCTCGGAACGAAATGCGAGAAGGAGTCCGTGTACCGCGTGACGGAAACTGTTTGAAACGTCGTGAAAAAAACTCATACAACCGTTTTCAAAGCGCGTTCCTGCATCCGAAACATCCGCCGCTCCTCTGTTTTGGTCGCATGGTGATAGCCAAACAAATGCAACATGCCGTGGATCGTGACGCGACAGAACTCTTCTCGAAATGGAATGCGCTGCGTACGGGCGCTCGTTCGGATATAGGCAGGGGCGAGAAAAATCTCTCCCCAATCCTTCGACTGTTTCCGTCGAATCGGAAACGCCGCAGGCGCGAAAGATAAAACGTCCGTCGGCGTGTCAGAGCCTCGAAAGCGACGGTTCAGAGACCGTATTCGCCGATTCGTGAGCAGGAAGAGTGAAACGCTCCCCTCCGTTCGTTGATGCGCGGCTCGAAACGTCTCCCGAATGGCTCGCGTGAGAATGGTTCGTGACACGAATGCGGGAAGGAGTCCGTTCACAGAGATCACAATCATGGCGTTCGCGTGGTTGTCGCTCCGAGCGATGGAAGCGAAGAGGTGCTCGCGGTCGGACGTGGAGACGTTGATGTGGCCGAACGCGACGACGTTGACACGACCGGCGTGACCGGAACGGGTTGCGCGATGATGCCTGTCGTCGTTGCCGCCGGCTCAAAAGGGAGCACCGCGCCCGCACGCGGCGCGAGGAGTTGCGGCATGCCCTTGAGTTCAAGCGAGTTCAACATCATGGAATATGTCGTCCGATAATTGATGAACGGCTGCCCATCAATATCGTATGTACACGTAACGATCTTGTTCCCCCACGGTAAGTACGTCGTCAGGAGATCTGCGCCAATAACGCCTTGGTATCCTCGTTTTGAGCGGTACTGCAGTGCCTGATCACGCGTCACATTCGGATGCTGTGCAAGATACCAATCCACAACACCAAGCTGATCGGGATTGTCTTCGATAGAAATCTTGATCATCTCGCCATGCCCTGTCTCGATCGTCGCGCGCGATCCATCCGCCACATCATATTTGAACGTCCAGAGTGACGGCATCTGGAGCGTCCAGCCAATAGACCCGCTCTTCAAAACGACGAGGCCGGCATCGAGCAGCTTCGCGGGTGCTCGACCGTTCGGATTGTACAGATGGAACATCTCGTTCCCGTCGAGAAAACCATCCCCATCCGTGTCCGGATTCTTCGGGTCCGTTCCGAAGAGTGCCTCCTCAAGATCCGTAAGACCGTCCGAATCCGTATCGAGGCCGGCCGGCGGCAACTTGGGCGCGGGCGGGGCGACCGGTGGGAGGTCTGGAACCGCGACAGAACTCTCGTTTGTAGAAGAAGCTTCTCCACCGGCGTTCATCGCGATGATGCGATAGCGATACGATCGTCCGGGTTGAACCGACGTATCGAGGAATGATCCGCTGTTCGGAGGAAGATTGGTGAGCGGGAGAAATGAACCTGGAACGTCCGAACGTTCGAGTCGAAATCCGGTTTCATCCGTTGACGCATCCGTCCACGAAAGCGCGACGCTTTGTGGATTTGTTGACGTTGCGACGAGATTCGTCGGCGCGGCTGGTGGAGTGGGGAGCGGTGGAGGTTTTGGCGGTTCGACCGGCTTTGGAGGCGACGGGAGAGGCGGCGTCGCTTTCGGAAAGAGGAGACTAGGATTGAAGTACACAAACGCGCCTCCGATCCCGACAACGGACAGGCTCAACAGCGCAATCAAAAATACGGTTTTTTTGGATTGCAACGGCGTCATCGCCTTTGGCTCCTCCGGTTTCGTCACTCCTCCTTCCGGAACCTTTGCCTTCAGCGCAGCACCATAAAATTTTTCTGGAATGACAAAAATCTCCGGCTCGGTTTGAGACATAGCTGGGCTGGGAGTGGTTGGCAGGTCTGGCATCTTGTGTCTTGTCTGTGCTTTTTACTTACTCGTCCCTGTGATCGATTGAATCACCATCTCATACGATGTGCGATACTCGTCGGACGAGTCGCCATTCAAATCATACGTCACAATCAAGACGCTGTCAGCAAGCGGGAGATACGTTGTAAGGCCGTCAGACGTTTGGCGTCCTTCGATACCACCTTTTGTTTTGATGGAATGAAGAGCTGGGAACGTGGAGATGCCTTGCTGCACAATCCATGCATCAATCGACGCATGCTCGCGATTTTGCTTCCATTCAAAGACGAAGCGTGTCGCAGAACCGGTCGAGAGCGCGGCTCTGATCTCATTTGTTGGGACAACCACAAGACTCCATGGCTTGGGAGCCAAGAGTGAAACGGGCATACCCACATCTTTCCCAAAGAGTCGCGAGATAAATTTCGCGTCCGCGAGATTTCCGCCTTTCTTTGAAAGATCGAACAGGTTACGCACTTCCTTCCCATCCGGATAGCCATCGCCGTCCGTATCGCTCTTCGACGGATCAGCATCGTAGAATGGCTCCTCCGCATCCGTGAGTCCGTCCGCATCCGTGTCAACGCCTTCCGATGGAGAAACCGGGGGCGGCACAAGCACCACCTGTGGCGCTGGCGCGGGGATCGGAATGCCTGGTGGAGGGGTCGTAACTGGCACGCGCGGAGATTCTGGAACTGGCAATGGTTCTTCCACGACAACTTGTTTGACCTCTTTCGCTGGCGTGGAACGTACGTTCGTAACAAGCTTCTTCTTGGGTTCGGCAACGAATTTCCAGAGAGTGAAGACAAGGATGCCAAGAACGAAAAGCGCGGCAAGGCCGATGAGAATGATCCGGGCAGGAAACCGCGAGCCTCTGGGCTCCGGCATCGCTGGCCCGGACACGGACGAAGAACGTGCGGCTTTCTCCATCCCCGCAAAAATATCTTCCGGTTCTCTTTTCGAGGACGTCGTGAGCGACGGATGTGGCATCGGTCCGGCTGGACGAGGTGGCATCGGTCCGACGGGCGGAGGAGGAACAGAGGGAGGAACGGGCGGGGATTGTGGCACGGGAGCGGACGGAACCGTCGGTACTTGCCCCGCACCGGATGGTGCGGGGGCAACGGGCAGATTGGGAGGAGTGGCGTCAAACATAGTAAGGATGATGATTATCTAATTTTTGATTCCATTTGTTTACGAAACTCTGGGGTCCATGTTGTGCGCTGATCTTTTGGAACAGCCCGAATCGCGGCCGTTACCTCATCGGCGCGTTTCTGTTCTGCCGGCGTGAGATCACGACGATCTGTCGCGGATGATCCGACTCGTGACGATTTCGTCACACCAGATACTGGAGCTCGTCTCACGGGAAGCGTTTCTTCTTCGACTGCGCGACTCCGAAGAAAAAAAATAACTCCAATCACAACAGCGAGGGCAAGAATGCCTGACCCAACGAAGAAAAATAGCTTCGAGCGTTCCATGGAGTTCGTGATTAGGGGCATGTGACGGGATCTTCATGTTCCCCAAGCCCTGTGAGGTTCCTAGCTAGTGCATCGTTCTTCCTGAACAACTGATTCTTAAACTCAATCTCACCTGAAGCTGCGTCTTGTGAAAACACATACCACACGCCTTGATAAGCTGCGCTGCAATATTTCGTCGAATCACGAACCGGCGGTTTATAACTCATAACACCGCTGTCCGTCACGACAGTCACACGGAGCTCCAGTGGAGTTGTGTAATTTCGCGTTGGGGCAACCCACTTCAAAGAGTAGTCTACAAGATAAAAGTCATACGTGCCGAGCTTGGAGAATTTGCGTGAATACTTTAACGTCTCTGGTGACTTATCAAACTCCGTGCAATCCTCCCCATCTTTATCAAACTGATAACAATAAAGTCGCGCATGGGGCTCCTTTGCGAGATCTCTGAGTCCCGGCTCTTTAAATTTCAAATCACGAATACAACACGGTTTACCACTCTCGCACGTTTCGGACGGCTTATCGCAGATTTTATAGGAATAACAGGTGTCAGGATTCTTTTTATCACACCCTGGAAAGACGCTCGTGGCCTCAAATGCATATGGAAGAATAAGATGCGCATCAATGAATCCACTGAATCCGGGACCTTTTGGTAAAATCTTATCAAGATTTCCTATCCAATCCACAGACACGAGCGTTTCATAGCTCCGCACGCGCGGGAGGAGGAAGATGATGCCGTCTTCGTTTTCCAATCCCTTTGAGGCAAAAGTTGACGCGTTAAACGGCTGGCTCGTGAATGCCCAATAACCGCCATTCACCGATTCATCCACGTTTTCAATTGTCCACGTTTGCCCCGCGCAACTTGGACGATCTTTCGCGTTGCCGGTGCACGGGTTGTCGTCATACGAATCCACGACGATGCGGTACGCGCTGCACGCGGAGATGCTGTTCACGTTCTTCAGGGTAAAATCGCCCTTCGCGTTTGTTGCGGTCTCCGCGACTTTCACGCCTTTATAGAGAAGCGTCACACGCGCATTTGGGACCGGTTGATTTGAATAGATGCCGTCCCGCACCGTGCCCGTGAGAGTCGTCGCGAGCAATGGATCCGGCGGATCCGTGCATCGGAGGCAGTTGCCAAAAGAACATCCGGTTGTGCAGGATGGAAGATCCGCAACGCACTTCGCACCGCGCGCGTACCAAGCGGAAATCCCTTTGAGCTCCGCTTCCACGAATTTCATTCCACTGCCATCATCACAATCGGCATCGGATGTACATATCTTTTCTGATCGGATGAACTTTTGCAGGGCTTCGAGACCCTTTGGCTTCAAATAATTTGTCTCGCTATATAGCCGACACACGCCCTTGTGCTTTGGTTCTGGAAGCGACGCAACGGGAGTCAATCCATAATCGAATCCGATGGAAACACACGAGACGTCTGCGAGACCTTGTTTGCCGTCGCACTGTTCCGGTCCGTTCTTCACGCCATCGCCGCAGTACCCACCTGCAACCGCAAGAAACTTGCATGCCGTGCTACACGAGAGGCAGATGGCATCATAATCCGCGGTGCAGGTGACTTTACCGTTGTCTATTCCCTTATCACATTCTTCCACTCCGACAAGCGGCTTTCCATCGCCACACACGTTTTTCTTACAGAC
>CAYIQM010000005.1:0-20459 GCA_964365615.1 uncultured Gammaproteobacteria bacterium
AAGAAGAGTTTTGCAACGGGCTCGAAGTTACTCTTGGCAACAAATCGAGATTGCGCTATATTTTTAGGCATTATATGAGTTTTTCTCTCGAAACCCGGCGCCACAGCGCGGCGCACGTGATGGCCGCTGCAATAAAACGGCTGTATCCCGAAGCGAAGTTCGGCGTTGGCCCGGTGGTCGAGACCGGTTTTTACTACGACATTGATATCGGCCGACCGGTCACGCCGGAAGATCTTAAAAAGATTACCGTCGAAATGAAAAAGATCGTGGCCGAAGATCCAACATTCGCGCGCGAGGAGATAGGAATTGACCCCGCGATCGCGCTGTTCCAATCGCTCGGCCAGACGTACAAAGTCGAGCTCCTGAACGATCTCAAAACGCGCGGCACGACAAAAATCTCCGCCGAAGAAACAACGGACGTTGATCCGACGAACGTCACAACGGTCTCGATCTATCGCACGGGCGACTTTCTTGACCTTTGTCGCGGGCCGCATGTGGATTCTGCGTCGCACATCGGCGCATGGAAGCTCTGGAAAATCGCCGGCGCGTACTGGCGCGGGAAAGAATCCAACCCGCAAATGCAGCGCATCTACGGGCTCTGTTTTGCGTCGCCGGATGAGCTGGAAGCGTTCGAAAAGATGTTTGCGGAAGCCGAAAAGCGCGATCATCGCAAGCTTGGCGTCGAACTTGACCTCTTCGCATTTTCGCCGCTCGTTGGTTCTGGCTTACCGCTTTTCACGCCAAAGGGGACACGATTGCGCCAAGAGCTGGTTGACTTCGTGTGGGATCTCATGAAGCCGTACGGATACGAGCGGGTGTGGATTCCGCATCTCGCCAAATCCGATCTGTACAAGACGTCGGGGCACTGGGACAAGTTTGAGGATGACCTGTTTCACGTGTCGAGCAAAAAATCAGACGAACACTTCGTGCTCAAGCCGATGAACTGCCCGCACCATGCGCAAATCTACGCATCCAAGCCGCGCAGCTATCGCGATCTGCCGCTCCGCTACAGCGAGGTAACCACCGTGTACCGCGACGAAAACACGGGGCAGCTTCAGGGGCTCTCCCGCGTGCGATCCATTACCCAGGACGATGCACATGTCTTTTGTCGCCCGGATCAGATCCATGACGAGGTGCTCGCCATGTATCGCATCATTGAACGATTCTACGCGGCCTTCGATATGCCATTGCGCGTTCGGTTGAGCGTTCATGATCCGGCGCATCCGGAAAAATATCTCGGCAGCGACGAGATTTGGAATTCGGCGGAACAGACCTTGGCAAGCCTCATGAAGGAAATTGGATGCGAGGTGGAGATGGGGGTCGGAGAGGCCGCGTTTTATGGCCCAAAGCTCGATTGTATCGCAAAGGATGCGATCGGTCGTGAGTGGCAGCTTGCGACGATCCAACTCGACTTCAATCAACCGGAGCGTTTTGGTCTGGAGTATGCGGATGCGGACGGATCACAAAAGCGGCCGGCGATGATCCATCGCGCGATCCTCGGCTCGGTCGAGCGTTTTCTTGGCATCTTGATCGAACATTTTGCCGGTGCGTTTCCGCTGTGGCTTGCGCCGGTCCAGATCGCGGTGTTGCCGGTCGCGGATCGTCACATCGAATTCGCGCGTTCTCTCTCTCGCGAACTCCAATCACATGATCTGCGCGTTGAGGTGGATGAATCCGCGGAGAGCGTTGGCAAAAAAATCCGAAACGCAGAAAAATCCAAAGTTCCTCTGATGCTCGTTGTCGGGGATAAAGAAATGGGCGTCGAGGCGACGTTGACCGTTCGCCGTCGCGGCGTCGCGGAACAACAAGAGATCTCAAAAACGGACTTTATCGCATCCGTGCTCGAAGACATTCGGATGCGTCATTGAGCCGCTTGGTCTAGCTCTTCTTCTTCTTTTTCTTTCCTCGCCTTCCATTGTTCAGCTTTGCTCTGCATGAGGCGGGAGGTTAATCCAAGCATCTCATGCGCGGGGATGTCGTTTCGTTCTCCAAATTTTGTGAGTGCCATACGGTCACGCGCGACATCTTCTCTGTTTCGCGATTTCCTTGATTCGACGTAGTCTGCGAGTATGCGAAGGAATTCCCATACGGGCCCCGGATCAGCGATTTCTGGGTTTGATGTGCGAGTATCGAATTCTAATCCCCGTTGTTTCTGAAAAAAAGCGATCGCATCGCGTACATTCGGATGCAAAACAAGACTTGCGCGACGGAATTCTGGATCTCGCATGAGCTCTGAAAGTTTTGGGCGTTTGTATTCGCCGAGCGATCGTTCAAATTCCCGAACATTCGTGAATTCCGACGGTTGGAGGTGTCCTCCATGCCGCACTTCGTCCTCCCGCGCTTCACGTTCATCCGCTGTCTCCACGCCCGGGATCGGCATGGAGAGGAGCATGTCCTTCGCAGCACGGCCGATCGTTTTGACATACGTTCCCATCTGACGATCCTCTTCCTTTCCAAAGCGTTTCGCTTGAAGCACTTCGAGCTTACGTTCGAGATCGCCGAGCCATTGTTGCTCGGGTGATTCGGGAGATCTGACAAGTGATTTCCATACATGTTTCAGGCGTGTTCCAAGCGGCATGTCCTGCTTAATCGCTTTGATTTGCTCCCGAATGCCGGCTTCCTCCTCCTTCAACGCCTCGATTTCGAACTCAATTTCGTTTCCCTCTGCCGCTTTTGGTTCTGGCACTTCGAGGGGACGCACCGTCTTCGTCGGGATTTCTTGTACGAGCCTCGTTCGCGCCCCTTCCATCCGATGCGGAGTGCGCTCCGTGCTCGGCAGTCCCGCGACGCGCCCAAACACTTCGCGACCCGCACCCGTTTCGAGACTCCGCATGGCTCTTGGTCGCGATTTGCCGGTATGGAGCAGCGGATCATAATTCTCCGGCATTCCATGCCAGGCATTCAATTGCCCTATTTCCTTTGCGAGCGCGGCGTCATCGCTCTTTTGTGCACGATATTTTTCGTATGCGTCGCTCACGCCAAAAACATACTCCGTCGCTTCCTGCTTGACCTCTTCCGTGAGGGGTTCATGACCCGAACGAGTCAGAAACGTTGTCGCTCGATCCCAAATTTCCTCCGCGTCATCCCGATGGAGAACAGACGCGGCATGCTCAATCTTTTTTTGGAGCTCGATCTCTTCTGGTTTCTTGTCCGGTTTTTTGGAGCCCCGTTTAATTATTTCACCGAGACGCGCGCGCGTCTGATCAACCTCGTATTGTTCGCGTTCTTCGCGCAGTTTTTTTTCTCGCAAACGTTTCGCGCGTTCACGGTTATCTTCAGATCGTGGTTTTTGTGTCGGTGGCACTTCGGGTGGTGGAGACACATCAACATCCAATTGTTCCGCTGCGTGAAATTTGCGTAGCATAAAATTCTAAAAAACAGGATACCACGATTCTTATCCTTTTGCGATTTTTGCGAAGATGGCAGGGTGTTTTCGTGCGATTTCTGAAAGAACTTTTCGATCAAGCTCAATTTTTCGTTGTTTGAGGCTGTGGATAAATTTGCTGTAGGTCGTTCCGATCTCGCGTGTCGCCGCGTTGATGCGCATGGATTGAAGCGCGCGATTATCTCGTTTTTTGAGTTTGCGGCCGATGTACGCTTGCACGCCCGCTTTTAAGGCTGCGGGTTTTGCGAGCGTGATTTTGGATTTGCGTCCCCACATCATCCCTTTCGTTCGCGCAAGGATATTCTTGCGCCGCTTGATGCGATGGGTTCCGCGTTTGACTCGAGGCATAGTGAGGAGGGAGTAGGAAGTAGGCAGTAGACGGTAGACAGTAGCCTGATCGGAAGAATCTTCCGCTTGAGCTGCCGTCTATTGTTTGCCGTCTATCCCATGAGTTGTTTAATGCTGCGGATATATGAGGCGCTGACAGAGATGTCTCGGCGTTTCGTGCGCGTTACATTTCCGGATTCGCGGGAATTAAAATGATTCTGCCCGCCCTTGCGTTTCAGGAGTTTTCCGGTTTTCGTGATTTTAATCCGTTTGGAGACGGTTTTATGCGTTTTCATAGAGGGGAGATTACAGGGGATAGGCTATCCCGCCACAACTATTTAATCAATCTATAGGTAGGCGGGATCCCGCCAAAGGCGGGACAGGGGACAGGTTATACAGGTTGCAAGCGACAGGAGCATCAGGATTTGCGCCCGACAATCATCGAAACATTTCCGCCCTGGCGCGTCACGGGTTGCTCGATAAACAGCGGATAGGTTTTTTCAACCTCTTTGACAAACGTATTGATCCGATCCGTTGCAAGTTCGCCATGCGCTTTTTCGCGCCCGCGGAGGATGATTTCGATCTTGAGTTTATCTCCGCCTTCGAGAAAGCCGAGCGCTTGCGTCTTCCGGACATCCTTGTCATGCGCGCCCATTTTGACCGAGAGACGGATGCCCTTGACCTCCACTTTCTTCGCGTGCGCCTTTTGCGCGCGTTTTTCTTTCTCCTTTTGATATTTGAACGCTCCATAATCCAGCAGCTTGCAGACGGGTGGAACTTCTTTTGGCGAGACTTCCACAAGATCGAGCTCGTGTTCGTGAGCGATGCGGATCGCGTCAGGGGTCGGAAGCACCCCAAGGAATTTTCCCTCCTCGTCAATTACGCGAACCTCCGGCACGAGAATGTGTTCGTTTGCCCGGTAGATCTGGCCTAGGGGTTTTTGTGTGAACCGTCTGCGGTAGTGGATGCGCATTGAGAGTAGGCGGTAGGCAGTAGAGAGGGTGTAGATAGCAGATCGTAGATAGGTTTTTGACTGACCTATCTGCCATCTACTATCTACCTTACTACAATTTTTTAGAAAAATGGAGATGGGGGGAATTGCACCCCCGTCCGGAGAGGACCATCGACACCCTCGTTACAGGATTGTTCCGTTCAGGAATGCGACGCGCGCGGATAAACGGACAAGACGCGCACGCCTCTGCAGACAGCCGGTCGTCCCGATGCGGTCTGCGAGCGCAAAGGAATCTGACCCGAAAGATGACGCTCCGATCCGTATCGTCGGGTCGCGACGCAGGGGAGCGTGGTCGTCGCCTCGATTAGGCGAGCGCCAGAGCCGGGGAAGCGACGCGGAACGCCGAAGCGATCGCGCTCTTCACCCGTGTAACAACGTTGGCAGTTGTCGAATGTGGGAGAGATTTCCGAGCGGTCCCACGCTCGTCCTGCAGATGTCGAATGTACAATCCGTCGAAGCTATATTCATCCCCACATGAATTGATACAATTGCGATCTGCTCGGTCTTCGCTGCGCTCCTCGCTCACCGTACGTTTCAGTACGCCTCGCTCGGTGCTCGCTTCAGACCGTCGCATCTCATCAATTTTATTCATTCATGATTATTCCACGTCCTCGCCGCGGAGAGCGCGATGGACGGTTCGATCCAGATCTCGCGCCTTGATTCGTTCGCGTTTGTCGTGCGCTTTTCGGCCACGGCAGAGCCCGAACGAGAGCTTGATCCGTCGGCCACGAGAATAGAATGAAAATGGCACCAGTGTCAAGCCTTTTTGTTCCGTTTTCCCCGCAAGGCTCTCGAGCTCTCGTCGCGTGACAAGCACTTTCCGCGTCCGGTCCAGTTCATAAGACGCGTTGCGAGCGGACCGAGAATAGGGTCGGATCTGCGTTCCGAGAAGCCACAATTCGCCTCTCGAGATGGCAAGATGCGCTCCTTGGAGCTTCGCGCCGCCTTCGCGGATTGATTTCACTTCCTGGCCCGTCAACGCCAAGCCACCTTCGTATGTTTCAAGCGTCTCGTAGTCATGTCGCGCTTTTCGGTTTTCGGCGAATGTCATCCATGATATCCTACCTTCATCTATGGCCCATAACAACCAACGATCCACAACGATTGCAACCGGGGCAATTTTGAAAGTGGTCTGTATCCTCCTGATGCTCGGTTTCCTCTATCTCATTCGAGACGTGCTCCTGCTCGTATTTGTTGCGCTCTTTCTCGCCGCGCTGATGCATCCAACGGCGCGAGCTCTGAAACGCGCGCGGATCCCAAAAGGCGTGACGGTCCTCTCGCTCTATGTGCTCATGTTTGGCGTTGTTGCCCTGATCATCTCGTTGCTTCTTCCGCCGCTCATCGAACAGAGCTCACAATTTTTTGGGTCGCTTGGGAAGTCATGGGAGGCGCTCTCGGGCAGCGCGCAGTCGCTGAAAGCGTTTTCCATTCAGTATGGGCTCGCGGACAATTTTCAAGCGGGGGTCCAGTCGCTCGAAGGGCAGATCGTCAAAGCGGCGAGTGGCCTGTTCTCGACGCTCACGGAAGTTTTCGGCGGGATCATTGGGCTCATCGTTGTGCTGGTGATGGCCTATTACATGGTTGTGCAAGAAGACGAAGCGAAAAAGATGCTCGATCAGTTCGTCCCGGAGGAATATCAAGAATTGACGACGACAATCCTTCGACGTGTCGAAGAAAAGATCGGTCGGTGGCTGCTCGGTCAGATTTCCTTATGTCTCCTCATCGGCGTCTTGTATTACGTTGGTTTGAGCGTCATCGGCGTGAACTCCGCGCTTGTCCTTGCCATTTTTGGCGGATTTACGGAATTTGTCCCATATCTCGGTCCGATCCTCGGTGGGATTCCGGTGCTCATCCTCGCGCTCTCCCAGTCTCCGCTCACCGCAGCACTCGCGCTTTTCGCTCTCATTTTGATCCAGCAGTTTGAAGCGCACATCATTGTCCCGAAGGTCATGCAACGCGCCGTCGGAATCAATCCCATTGTGAGTATCATCGCGCTCCTTGTCGGCGCAAAGCTCTTTGGCCTCGTTGGCGTCTTACTCGCCATTCCGGTGGCGACTACCGTTTCCGTCATTCTCACGGAGCTCTATCGTTCCCGTCACATTCCGCACACGAACGCATGAGCTTGCCATCGAAAAATTCCCTTTTGGTCTTCGGCGTTGCCGCATGTGTCGTTCTCGTATGCGTTGGAGCATTGTGTTTCGTTGCGACGAAAGCCGGGCTCATTCGCCCGCCGTTTTTTGGGAGATGGTATCAGGGTCCGCATCCCACGCGCGTCGTGGATGTGCCACCGATTCCGCCTCGCGCCTTTCAAAAACGGCTCGAAGATCGTTTGAACGCGGCCGTGCGCTCTGGCCGCCATCCGTTTGTCCTCACGATCAGCGAACAGGAACTCACGGGCGGATTCAAGGCCGTGATTGATGATGCGCTCCGGGATAAGAGATGGAAGCAGCTCACAAGCCAGATCGTCGTGCGTCCAACGGATTTTGAGATGTTCTGCCGATACGCGCGCGGGCCGTTGCGTATGGATCTTTTTATCCGGTTCGCGCCAGAAATTTCCGGACGAGGAGTGGTTTTTCATCCGACCGTTGTCCAATTTGGGGACTTCCATATACCAACAACATTCGCGGAACGCGCCTTGAGCGTCTTGTTCAATCGCGACCTCGGGAGATGGGATTTTTCTTTACCGGGAGCGCGTCTGAGCACGATCAAGCTCCGAGACCGCGCGGTTGATCTCGCATTCACACCAGGCCCATGATCATGATTCTCATCCGTCGCTTGTTGCCGATCATCGCCACCCTTTCAATTGGCGCAGCTTTTTGGTTTCAGTCGCGGGCCACCGCACTCTATCCGTGGGTCGCGTTGTGTGGCGTTGCCGTGGTTCCCGTCGCTGCGTTCGTCATCTCGTGGAAGCGGACGCCGATTTCCGATTTTTTTGAAAAGATGGGGCCGACCTTTGTATTGCTCCTGTCGCTCGCGTTCGGTCTCTTGCTTGTCGAAGGAGCGCTCGCGCTCGGCGTCCTCATCGCGATTGCCGCGCTCGCGACGCTCATCTCTCTCGAACTGTTGTTTCTTTTTGCATACGATCCCGCGGCGTATCCCGTGAACGGCATCTCACGCGTGAACCTCGCGTACGTGCCGCTCGCCATCTGGTACGCGGTCAGAACCTCCGCGGGACTCCTTGTGTTTCTTCATGCGCCGAGATCGTGGCATCTCGTCGTAACAACGATTCTTGGCGCGGTTTTGTTTCGGACGACAAACCATCCGGGCGCGACGCGGAGGCAGAATGCGGCTTGGACGCTCATCGGTGTGCTTGCCGGGCTCGAGATCGGATGGATCGGGACGCTGCTTCCGGTCGGCATGGGGATTCAAGGAGCCATCGCCGCGTTGCTCCTGACCGGTGCCCTCCGTGTCCGCCGGTACCTCTACGAACCAAAGCCGAGCCGTCGCATGGCGTGGAGCGAAGGGGTCGGCGGCCTGCTCCTGTTTGCGCTGACGATCGGCACCGCAAAATGGTTATGATGGACTCTATGAAGTTTTCGCGTGATATTGCGATGCTCCTCCTCGCCGCGGTCTGTGGCGGTCTTGCGGGAGGCGTGACATCGAATGTTCTGCGACGCCCGGCGAGCGACGCTCGTATCGGGATAACGTCTTCAACGAATACGGCGTTCGGACTCGGGCCGACAAGCACCGAACCCGTCTTGTCGTTTATTCCGGTTCCGCGCCGCGCCGGAATCTCAATCGTCCCACCCCCCCTTCTCAAACGTCGCTCGTCTGCCATCGCGATGCTCTATCGGAAATCGAAGGGGATGACTTTGGAAGAACGGATGCTCGGGCCGGAACGCCTTCTTGGCCGCGCGATCGCGTTGACGTCTGACGGATGGTTTATCACGACGCTCGGAGCGATTGACAGCCTTCGTCTCGCAGAGATCGTCGTGTGGCACAACGGCTCTTCGTATCCGGTCGAACGCGGGGTGCTCGACCGGCTGAACAGCACGGTCTACCTCAAAACAGATGCGCACGGACTCACGGCTCCGGCGTTCGCGCAGGCAGAAGAGGCGACGGCGGGATCGGAAGTGTGGATTGAAAACCGCCCGGACGGGTTTTCCCCGCATCTGATCGTGGATGCGGGTGCGCGCCTTGCGCCGAACGATCCGGTGTCGAGCGAAATCGCAAGCCGACGGCTTATCGTGAATCGGGTCACGAGAGCGGGGGAGCGGGGAAGCGCGGCGTGGGATCCATCCGGATCGCTCATGGGCATCGTGGATAGCAAAGAAGGCGAAGAACTCCGGCTCATCCCGGCCGGCACCGTCGCCGCATCTCTCGCATCGCTCCTTGGCAAGGGAGAAATTCGTCATGCGCTTTTTGGCGTGCGTGCGCTCGATCTTGCGGCGGCGCGATTCAGCGGCTCGCGCAACGGCTTGCCTCTCCAAGGCGCGCGCGTGGTCGCGGACAAGCGATCCATCGCAAAACTTTTTTCCGGCGACGTGATCTTGCGCGTGGATCGTGATATTCTTGATGGGAGGGCCGACCTGGGCGAAATTCTCGCGGAATACAAACCCGGTGCCTCGGTCACGCTCCGTGTTTTGCGTGATGGAAAAGATATTGATGTGCCGGTTACGTTTGGAACGATTGTGACAAGCGAAGTGCTCAAGTAGATAGCAGATAGCAGATTGTAGATAGCAGATAGGTTTTCAAATGACCTATCTACTATCTGCCATCTACCGTCTACCCCCCCCCCATGCCCACCCCCAACTACATTCGTCTCTTTGTGAAGACATGGCGGCTCATTGCGCTCGCGATTTTTGTCGGAGCGGGACTTGCCGTCGCGTTTTCGTTTGCGCAACCGCTCCGATATTCCTCGACCGTGCGGCTCCTCATCACGCAGACGAACAACGTGGGTGTTGATCCGTATACGGCCATCAAATCAACGGAACGCATCGCGCAGAATTTGAGCGAGATCGTATATACGTCAAGTTTTTTTAACGCGGTCAAAGAAAAGGCGCAGATTGATCCGTCGTATTTTTCTACGGATGAGATCTCGCGACGGAAAGAGTGGCGTTCCACGATCGAAACATCCGTGAGCGCGGGAACAGGCGTCATGTCCGTGACTGCGTACCACACGACACGCGCGGTGGCGACGGAACTCGCGGTGCGCGTGGCGCAAGAACTCGCCAACGTCGCTCCCAACTATTTTGGATATTCCGTGCGCGTCCAGATCATTGACGATCCGTTGCCTTCGCGATTTTTCGCCAAGCCGGATTTTTTGCAAAATGCCCTGCTCGGCGCCATCGCCGGATTTTTGCTCGGAACCGCGTGGGTTTTGGGCAGAGGATAAAATCCATTGTAGGGTCTGGTTTTAAACCCGACCCTACTTGACAAAAAACCCCGAAAAGTGTGAGGTTTTAGCATATTGCGGATCCTCTTGACATTTTTGGGGATTTGTGATATGTTTACTCGTTCAGATTCTGGCAGGAATGGGCCTCTGAATCCGTTCCGTGATCCGTTCGGGAGTATTCCTCCTCTTCCGAACACTGATTTCGGGACGGTTTCAGGAGCCCATTGCCCAAGGGCTCTTTACCAGATGAATAGTTCGTCTGGGGCTAACCAATCGGTCGGCCCCAGTAGGGCCGCAACAACGGGCAGAAGGAGACTGTGTTATGAGGAAGAATCTCGTTGTAGTTTTTCTGGCCCTGGTCATGGGCCTGTGGTCCGCTGTCGGCTTCGCCGACAGGGGGGCACCCAAGGCTGCGTCGTCCGCGTCTAGCGCGGCATCGGCGTCCGCGTCTGGAGTCGCTTCGGCGACCCCGGTCACGTCCGCGTCGACGGTCGCGGCATCGTCCGCGTCCTCGACTACGGCACCCGCGCCGACGACTGCGGCACCGCCTCCGGTGTCGGTTTCCCCGTCGGCCATGGCGGCATTCTGCGCCGCGGTTGCGCAGGTGACATCGTTGTGTCCGGCAGGAGGCACGGCACCGTCCGTGCAACCGCCGTCGGCCGCACCGTCCGTTTCCGCGTCCACCTCGGCATCCGCGTCCGTCAAGCCGCCCCCGCCGCCCAAGCCCCCCACGTGGAAGGGCTCGGGATACTCGGTCTACCCCGACAAGTACGTCGGGTGGAGCCCATCGAAGGGCTTCGCCTGCAAGGACGAAGCGTACACTCTCGTGATGGGGGCAAAGCCCCACACGGTCGTGTGCACTCGCACCGCGCAGGTGGAGATGGCGCAAGCCGTTCTCTCGCTCGACCTCTCGGTCGTTCTGAAGGATCCGAAGTTGCTGGATCCGAAGAACGTGGAGGGGCGCGCGGCAGCCCAGGAGTGGGCGAAGAAGCAGCTCTTCACCACCCAGCTCCTGGCCGAGGGGTTGGAGGAGACAGCGCTCAAGGGCCTCCTCGCGAGGTACCTGAAGGCGTTGGAGGGCCTCACGGACGCGCTCACGGCCATCGAGAAGCGTGTCACCGCGGTCGAGTCCGTCGTGAGGGTCGTCAAGTCCGACGTGGCCTCGATCGCCGCAGGTAGCTGCGGGGTCGAGGACGCGCAGAAGCTCACGCCAGCGGAATTCGCCGAGCGATGCTACAAGGCACGCAAGGAGAACGCTGCGGAGCTGACGTCCGTTTGGGGATTCTGGGGTGGAGGATCCCCTGGGTTCCGTACGGGGCCGGGCTTGAAGCTCGACCTCGCACTCGGTGGCGGTTCGGTCGTCGCGCTATTGGGCGCAGACGCCGCATACCTCCACGGGCATGCGACGGGCCCGCAATTCGTTGGCGGGGGGCACGGAGGCTTCGGCTTCTGGAGCGATTCGCGACGCGTCCGCGTGGACGTGCTGGCTAGCTTGCATGCATTCTCCTTCCTGCACGGGGCAGGGTACAAGGGGATCCCCGGAGGCGGTGTGGCCGGGTACGCCTTGACAGGCGGAACCATCCTCAACTTCTTCATCCCAGGTGGGAATGGCCTCGCTCTCCGCATCGGGGGGGAGATGGGGGTCGGGGACATGAACTGGTACGAGGTCGCTCCCCTCGGGATCAACCGGGCAACGATTCCCGTCTTCAAGGGGATCGTCGGTCTCGGCGGAACCTTCCGGTTCTAGCCCACCCCCGCGTCGCGGTTCCCTCCCACCGCGACAGGCACTCCCCCCACACCTCTTCGCTAACGCGAAAGGTGTGGGGGGTGGGGCCATCATCGTTCTTTCTTTACTGATCCTGTGTCGAGCTTCTCGCTCACACAGCATTGGACAAGGCGATTTCTCTGAAGCCGCCTTATCCAACCGCTTGTCTCGCACACGGTGTGCGCGACGAACGGCCATGGTCAGCACATCATGTCTCAACCCGGCACGTTTGACGTGCCACTTCGGAGGTTCAAATGAAGAAGGTTTCCCAGTTCTTTGCCATCTGTTTCGTCCTCACGGCCACCGTGCTCGGCGGCTGCGTCAACGACGTCACCTCGGCGCCGACGCCGATCGCGTCCCAGCCCGACGCCGGCCCCGACGCGAACCCCTGCCGCCCGGCCGAAGTCAAGGTCGGTGCGGCGTGTGCCCCGGAGGCACTCGCTTGCAACAGCAACACGTGCTGCGGCGGCAGGTGGGTGCCGGACTCGCTCAAGGACCTGTGTCCGAAGAGCGACGCCGGCACACCGGTCGTCGTCGGCGACTCGGGCACACCGCCGACGGCGGACTCGGGCACGCCCGTCCCCCCCGTGGGGTCGGTCAAGGTCACGATCACGGTCAAGGCCGGAGTCGTGGACGGCAAGCCCGCGGACCACGTCTATGTGCAAGGCGAATTGGTGCAAGAAGGTGACTTGCGCCCCGCCGGCTCGGTCACGGCGTACACGAGCTGGGGTTGGCTCAGTTGCGACTCGATCAGGTCGAGCGCGGACCTCGTTTGCTCGGCCGTCATCCCCTCGGGGATGGATCTCCGCTACCAGGGCTACGTGCAGCGGGGGTCGCAGGTGCTCTATACCTGCGGCACGGTCTCGACGACGCTCGATCCGGCCACGACGCAGATGTCCTCCGTAGAGGGCGTCGGCGAAGTGAAGCCGGACTTCGCGACGAACGTCGCCGGCGATCCGTACAAGGATTGCCAGATCGGACGCAAGTCCGCGAAGAAGTAGGGGCGACCCAACGGGTCGCCCGTACCTCCGGCGCCCGTCCGAGCGCATCGGACCGTCTGTCTCGAACGATATCGGGACTCGAGGGACCCCCTCCGCACTCGCGGCAGGGGGTCTTCTTTATTAGAACGTAGTGCGTAGTGCGTAGAACGTAGGGGCGCGATTTATCGCGCCCTGTAGACAGTAGACAGCAGGCAGTAGACGGTAGATAGTAGATAGGTTTATGTCCTCTCTTTTTGATGACGTGATCGGGCATGAGACGATTGTTCGTCTTTTATCGTCATACGTTTTACATCCCGCACCGGCATATCTTTTATTCGGTCCGCCAGGGGCGGGGAAACGAAAAATCGCGGAGAGGTTTATCGGAGCGTTGCTCGGTAGTGGACAGATACGAATTCATCCCGATTTCATTCTTCTCGATGTTCTTGAAGGCAAAAAACAGATTTCCGTCGAGCAGGTTCGTGAGTTGCGCGAACGGATCTCGATGCGGCCCATGATCGCGCCGCGCGTTGTTGTATATCTTCCGCATGCGGGTCGTCTCAATGAATCGGGGATGAATGCGCTGCTCACAGTCCTCGAAGAACCGCCCGCAGGCGCGGTCTTCGTCCTCGTCGCAGAAGATGTGAGCCGGATCCCAGCAACGGTCTTGAGTCGTGTGGTGCAGATCCCGTTTCGCGCAACAGCATCAGGCGATGCCGTCTCTGTATTTGCGTCAGCATTTTTCGCCGCACAGACGCTCGGCGCGCGGCTTCGCGTCATCGAGGATCTTGCAAAGTCATGCGACGCGAATGAAGATCCGGAGCGTGCATGGCAAGAAACATTGGGAGCTGCGATGCGAGAGTGGCGGGGGGAGGGGATGATCTTCGGCATCGCGCTCGTCGCCGCGCGCCGTCTCATCGGCAGTTCTGTGTCGCCGCGCGTGGCACTTGAGGCGGGTGCGGTTCGGATGTCCGGAGACGCAGATCGCGAGGCGCGGCGCCTCATGCCAACGCATGTCCCGCGCACCCTGCCGCTTTTGTTTTGATCGTCATTGCGAGGAGTCCCGCCATCGGCGGGACGACGCGGCAATCTCATCAAAAGATTGCCACGCCCAGCTCCGCTGGGCTCGCAATGACATTTTTTACAATCTCAAGATTTTGATATACTCATTTTTATGAAACATCTCTTCATCGTTATTCCTCTCTTCTCGCTCGTGCTCTTGGGTCAAGGTTGTCTCGGACCGACCTCGTCCGGACCAAAAGGTCCGGATCTTGGCGTGTATAAAACGATTGATAGCGGGAAGACATGGATCAATAAACGCGTCCTCGTCACCGGACCGAAAGTGACGGGGTCGGTCGCGAGCATGTCCATCCTCTCCATGGCGTTTGATCCGCAGGATCGCAACACGATCTATCTTGGAACTGCGGAAAACGGGGTCGTGTTCACGCTCGACGGTGGCGACTCATGGCAACAGGCAAAGACACTGAACGCCGGACGCGTGAATGCCATCGCCGTGGATTCGAAGAATAAGTGCACGATGTACGCGACAAGCGGCAATAAGATCTTCAAGACCGAGACGTGCAGCCGCGATTGGAAACAAATCTTTTTTAATCCCCGCACGGAAATCACATTCACACGTCTCGCGCTTGATTGGTATAACCCGACCAATCTTTTCGCCGGGACGAGTGACGGCGACATCCTTCTTTCCACGGACGCGGGCGAACATTGGCAAACGTCTCATCGCGTTGACGGCGTTCCGATCACGAGTCTCGTCGTTGATCCGCGTGATTCGCGCATCCTGTATGCTGGCACGCAGAGCCACGGGATCTGGAAAACGAAGGACAGCGGCGCGACGTGGATGCAGAACAAAAAACAATTTGGCGATGACTACCAGAGCGCGTGGCGCGTGACCCAAGTCCTTCCGGATCCGATTGACGCGAAGGTCGTCTACAGCGTGTCGCGGTACGGGATTTTGAAATCCATAGATGAAGGAGAGACGTGGAAAGCACTCACGCTGACCGCACCGCCCGGAACGGTTAAAATACACGCGCTCGCCATTGATCCAAAAAATAACAAGCGGCTCATCTACACCGGCGTTTCGACGTTGCAGTTTTCGGATGATGGCGGAATCACGTGGGCAGCAAAAAAACTTCCAACGACGCAAGCGGGGAACGCGTTGCTCATTGATCCGCTCGAGACGAGCAGCGTCTATCTTGGAACGGTGCCCGCACCGGCGAAGTAGATCGTAGATCGTACGACTACACACGGCCCGCGCTACGTGCCTACCGTCTCGCGGTGCGTGATTGACGTCCTCGCCAAAAAATGGAAAACTACCCCCACAGTGTTTTTTTGTATGCCAAACCCCATTGATCTCGCAAAACCGGATTTCGAGAATATCCTCGCACATCTCGAAAAAGAGCTTCACAGCACCCGCGGCGGACGCGCGAATGCGAGCCTTATTGAACACATCAAAGTCGAGGCGTACGGCTCCTTGATGGACGTCAAAGGACTCGCGTCCATTTCCGTTCCGGATGCGAAGACCATCCAAATCGAACCGTGGGACAAGGGGGTCGTGAAGGACATTGAGAAGGCACTGATCGCGTCGAATATCGGGATGTCACCGTCAACGGCTGGCACGGTCATCCGTCTGACGCTCCCGCCACAGACCGAAGAAAATCGAAAAAACACGGTCACCATCCTTCATCAAAAAGGCGAACAGGCGCGGATCGGAATCCGCAACGTTCGAGAACAGGTCCGTGAAACGATTGTGAAGCAGGAGAAAGATAAGATCATTTCCGAAGACGAGCGGTTTCGCCTGCTTGATCTTCTCGACAAAGAAGTCACGGAGATGAATAAAAAGATTGACACCGCCGTGAAAAAGAAAGAAGTGGATATTTTGACGATATGATTTCGCCGGAACGAAAAATGGATCTCTTGGTGTCGCTGTGCAAGCGGCGCGGATTTGTGTACCCCGGATCTGAAATCTACGGCGGCTTTGCGAATTCGTGGGAGTACGGGCCATACGGCGTTGAGCTTCGCAATAACATGAAACGCGAATGGTGGAAGAAATTTGTCCACGGCCGCGATGATATGGTCGGGATCGAGACGCCGATCATCATGAACCCAAAAGCATGGGAGGCGTCTGGCCATCTCCAAGCTTTCAGCGACCCGCTCGTTGACTGCAAAAAATGCAAGCGCCGTTTTCGCGCGGACCATCTCCTTGAGGCGCGAGCCGCAGAGCCCGGGTACGATATGGAACAGCCGCTCGACCTGAAAGATTTTCGTTGCCCATTGTGTGGCGGAGATCTGACGAACATCCGACAATTCAACCTCATGTTGAAGACGTACGTCGGACCGACGGAAGATGCGGCGTCCGTCGCCTATTTGCGTCCGGAAACGGCAGGCGGCATGTTCGTCGTGTGGAAAAACGTGCGTGATTCGATGCGAAAGAAGCTGCCGTTCGGCATTGCGCAAATCGGTAAGGCGTTTCGGAACGAGATCACGCCGGGCAATTTTATCTTCCGCACGCGCGAGTTTGAGCAAATGGAGATTGAGTATTTCGTGAAGCCGGAAGACGCGCCGAAGACTTTTGAGACGTGGCTCGACGAGCAAAAGTCGTGGGTGACGGACGTCCTCAAGCTCGATCCGGCGCACGTCGTCTATCATGAAATTCCAGACGCGGATCGCGCGTTTTATTCGGCTCGCTCAGTTGACACCGAGTACCGTTATCCGTTTGGCGTGAAGGAACTGTATGGAATTGCGAATCGAACGGATTACGATCTTTCCCGTCATCAAAAATTTTCCGGCGAGGATTTGCGCTGGCTCGATCCGGACACGGGCGAAAAGAGTCTGCCATACGTGATCGAGCCGACGTGGGGACTTGATCGGACCGTGCTTGTTCTTCTCCTCGAACATCTTGATATTGATGAAGCACCGACGGCCGCGGAGTCGGAAGTCCAAAAGTCAGAAAGTCTGAACGTCGAAGGAACGGAGCCGCGCATGGTGCTGCGTCTCCCACCAAAGCTCGCGCCCGTCACCGTCGCTCTGTTGCCTCTTCAAAAGAAAGAGGAGCTGACGCACGTCGCGCGGGATCTCACGAACGCGCTCCGGTCGCGCGGAATTGTCGTCGAATACGATGATGGCGCATCTATCGGCAAACGTTATCGTCGGCAAGATGAGATCGGCACGCCGTGGTGCGTGACCGTGGATTTTGATTCGCTCGAAGATAAAAAAGTTACGATTCGGGATCGCGATACAATGACGCAAGAACGCGTCCCCATCGCGGATGTTCCGTCATGGATCGCCTCCCGCCTGCTCTAATCCAAATCTGCCATCTGCCAGATGTCTCCTGTAACCTGTCCCCTGTAACCTGCCCTATGAAACCCATCCTCCACAAGCTCAAAAATGACATGTCCGTCCTTCTCGTGCCCCAAAAAGGCGCGCAGAGCATGACGCTTCTCGTTCTCTGCCGCGTCGGGAGTCGCTATGAGACGACGGACGTGAACGGCGTGTCGCACTTCGTCGAGCATCTGATGTTCAAGGGCACGACAAAACGGCCGAACACGCAGACGATCTCGCGCGAACTCGACCGCTACGGCGCGGAATACAACGCGTACACGGACAAAGACGTCACTGGGTATTACATCAAGATGGACGCGAAAAAAACGCCGCTTGCCGTGGACATGCTCCACGACATGCTGTTTCATTCGAAATACGATCCGAAAGAAATCAACCGCGAGCGCAGCGTCATCATCGAAGAGATCAACATGTATGAAGATAATCCTCGAATGCATATTGACGACCTGCTCGAAGCGGCGCTCTTTCCGAACTCGACGCTCGGCTGGAATATCGCGGGTCCGCGTGAGGTGATCAAAATCGTTTCGCGCGAACAACTCATCCGCTACCGCGACGCGTATTATATTCCGGATCGCGTAACGATCGTCGTGGCAGGAAAAATTGTCCCGGGCGTCATGCCGCTTCTCCAAAAAACGTTTGGCACGGTCACGCGACCCAAGGGGCGCGACGCGGCCTTTGATCCGTTTTGCCCCCCGGCAAAGCTCCACGAACCGCTTGCGTTTCAGGACAAGCAGACGGAGCAAGTGCAGCTCGGGATCGCGTTCCACGGGCTTGCGCTCGGCCACGCGGATCTCGCTGCCGCATCGCTCCTCGCAACGATCTTGGGCGGTTCCATGTCGTCACGTCTCTTCATCCAAATCCGCGAACGGAGAGGACTCTGCTATTCCGTCGCTGCGTCACATCAGGCACGCGAAGACGTTGGCGTCTTTGGGGTGCTTGCGGGGCTCGACAAAACGCGCGTGAAAGAAGCCGTGGATGCCATCCGTGCGGAACTGACAAAAACCACACAGATGCCCGTGACGGCCGAGGAGCTGCGTCGCGCGAAGGATCACATCCGCGGACGGACGACGCTCGCCTTTGAAGATTCCGCGACCCAGGCGGAGTGGTACGGCAAGCAGTGGCTGTTTCAAAAGAAAATCGAAACGCCGGAAGAAAAGATGAAACGGTTCGAACGGGTGACCGCGGCTCACATCCGAAACGTCGCGAAGCATATTTTTCGCCCAGACGTCATGGCCTCGGCGGTCATCGGTCCGTTTGGGTCGAAAGAGAACGTCAAAAAATTGTTTAGACGAATATGAAAAAAATACTCATTGCCAACTGGAAAATGAATTACGGCCCGATCAAAGCGGGCGGGTGGATTCGAGCATTCCGTCGTGAACGGATGCCAAAGGAGATGGACATCGTCGTCGCCGTGCCGTACGTGTCGCTTCCGGCGGCGCGCGCGTCGCTGGGCCGCGCCTCCATTCCGGCGCTTGCGGCGCAAGACTGTTTTTGGGCGGAGGAAGGCGCGTTTACGGGTGAAATTTCCCCAGCGATGTTGAAAGAATTCGGAACGGAATATTGCCTTGTTGGCCACAGCGAGAGACGTTTGCA
Organism: uncultured Gammaproteobacteria bacterium; assembly: GCA_964365615.1. Classification (GTDB taxonomy): domain Bacteria; phylum Patescibacteriota; class Patescibacteriia; order 2-12-FULL-60-25; family 2-12-FULL-60-25; genus CAITMG01. The sequence continues at coordinate 18,751 of CAYIQM010000005.1, forward strand.
TCTCGGCGAGACGGACGAGATGATTGGGAAGAAAGCGGCGGCTCTTCAAAAAGCGGGGATGACGCCCGTGATCTGCGTGGGCGAAACGGATGCCCAGCGGAAGCGCGGGGAAGCGACGAAGGTTGTGCGCATCCAGATCGCAGCCGCCATCGCGCATCTGAAAGGCGATGGCCGCGCGCCCGCCGTCTTCGCCTACGAACCGGTTTGGGCGATCGGCACCGGGCGGCCGTGTTCGCCACAGGATGCGAAGGAGATGCATGAAGTCATCCGGAGCCTTTTGCGCAAAAAGTTCTCAAAGCTCGCAGAGGAGATTCGGATCATCTACGGTGGCTCCGTTCATGCACGCACGGTCGTGGATTATGTGACAACGACCGGCATTGACGGTTGCCTCGTCGGAGGAGCGTCGCTGGATCCGAGGAATTTTGGCCTCCTCTGCCGAGCGGCGCATCCCTCATGATCTCCATCATTCTCCTGTTCATCGCCTTGCTCGCGATCGCGCTGATCTGCGTGATTATTCTTCGGCATTGGAAAGAAATCCGTCTGCTCAATCCGGAATCCATCACGGAAGAGCGGGAGCGGAGCAAGCGCGATGAACTGCTTCGACAGCGCTTTGAGCGCGTCAAGACGCAAAAGCTCGTACCGCTTTTCGCGCTCGGTGCGCGGATCCTGGTCGAAGCGAGGCACGGCTACCGAGCACTTTATGACAAGCTCATCCAGCTTGAAAAATTTTACAAGCAGGCAAAATCTCCATTCGCCGCCATGGCACCTTCCACAAAAGAACGCGTCTCCGTCCTTCTCGCGGATGCGCAGTCGCTCGCGCGAGAGCTGCGGTTTGCGGATGCCGAGCGCCGGTATATCGAAGCGCTGGGCATGGATGCGCGGAACGCCGTGGCGTTTAAGGGGCTCGGAATGATCTATCTCACCCAAAAATTTATCCCACAGGCAAAAGAGACGTTCGAATTTCTCGTGAAGACGAAGAAGGCGGACGACGTGTGTTATGCCGCTCTCGCGGAGATCGCAGAAACGGAGGGTGATTTCACGAAGGCGGAAGAGATGCGAAACCGAAGCGTCGGAGCGAATCCGCGCCTTGCGATTCGTCATGCGGAGTTGGCAGAGTTCTATCTTGCGCGGGGGAATGTGGAACAAGCGAAGATTCCGGCCGAAACATGCGCACGGCTTGATCCAGACTCCGCGCGATGCCTTGAGGTTTTTGTTGAAGCTGCTATCCTCTCTGGCGATCGCAATGAGGCAAAGCAGTCCTATGATAAACTGCGGTTGCTCTCGGAAGATCACTCACGGCTGCAGTCGCTGAAAGAACGGATGGACGCGATGAAGGGGAGTTGAAAAAATGACGGGGCTATGTTTTTCACATATATTTTGTACAGTACGAAATGGAATCGGTATTACATCGGGAGCTGCAAAAATATCGAGAAGCGCCTCAAACAACACACGTCTGGTGCCGTACAATCAACAAAAGCATTTCGGCTTTGGAGAGTGATCTACAGCGAATCGTTTCCGAGCAACGCAGCAGCTCGGAAACGGGAATTGCAGATCAAGTCTTACAAGCACGGAGAAGCATTCAAGAAACTGATTGAACGAGCGAGTCGTCATATGCGCCCACGTAGCTCAGCCGGTAGAGCACTTCCATGGTAAGGAAGAGGTCAGCAGTTCAATCCTGCTCGTGGGCTCCAGGGGTGGGTACCGAAGCG
>CAYIQM010000006.1:0-17863 GCA_964365615.1 uncultured Gammaproteobacteria bacterium
CGTATGTCACGAAAGATCCGCGCATCCTCGAATCGCATCCATACGGCGTATATACAACGTATGCATTCGAATGGGGGTGGCTTGAGCACTGGGTGAAGTTTGGAATCTTCGGAATTCCTGTCATGATGTGGATTTTAATCTCGCTTGGACGAAGACTTTGGAGGTCTGCCGAGCCGTTTTGGTTTAGAGCGGGCGCGGTCTCGTCGCTCGTCGCGCTGGGTATGCTTCACGTTTTTACGCCATATCTGAATCATCCGCTTGGGTTCTTGTATCTATTTGTCGGGGAGGGGATCATCGCGCAAAACGACACGGGCCAAAAGACATCGAAATGAAAAAAATACTCATCGTCAAAAATAGCACAAGTGAAGATCCGGGTCTTTTGGAAGAAGCGCTCAAATCAGGTTGCATCGAAAATAAGAACACCGCACCTTGACCGAAGCCAAGATGCGGCGTCTGGTCGAGATGCGGTGAAAGATGAAGATGCGTAGTCAGCCTTCAGTTCAGTGTGAGCGGATCCTGTGGGCCGCATGTGTGGCTTTGCATGAACTTCAGGTCTTGTTCGGAGCAAAATGTACCGCACTGTCCGCAAACGATCACGCGGATGTTTGTTTCGAGCCCGGCTTTTGACGCTTTGGAGATCTGTACACTCGACGACAGGATCACGACGAGCATTCGAGGAGTTTGGGGTCGAATCCACAGCAAGTACATCATCACGCACTCGATGGCGGTGAAGGTGATGGGCTGTGCCGCGTCCGCAATCGTCCATTGCGGGATCGCGCATATCGCAAAGATGCAGGAGATGAAGAATATCGTCCACCCTGCTCGACTCTCACGGCTCGGATCGCGCCATGCGGACACGAAGGTCGGAATAGAGGCGAGGATCGCCACGCCGAGGCTTGTTAGAAGAGCGTAGACAGGATTCCTAAACATCTGCCAAAGAATGATGCCGAACACGGCTCCGCTAAGACAGAGCTTGTCGAACTTTGTCCATCCGGGCTCACCTCGTTTCAGCGCGAGCGCGGCTACGATGCACGAACCGGCCGTTGCGCCGATGATTTGGCCATTTACGGTGTGCGACTTGAGCATCGTCACGAGCACGATCACGTCCAGCGCGGCCCAAATGCTCCATGAGACCTTGGAAGGCTTTGTGCCCCTGAAGATCGCGAGGATGTATGGGCCATAGCCGATGAGATAAACGATTCCAGCGAGAGTCGAAAGGAACTTTTGGTCGGACACGCTCTCCTCCTTATGGTGCAGTGTTTAACCATCTCCCTGCTCAAGCTTCAAAAAAAAGATTGAGCGCGGAGATGGTTTAGTTTGAAAGAACGATAGAATAACATTGACAGATACAAGCGGTTCAGTCAATCCTATACGCTCACCAAGCGTATCGTCCACGGATGTAATTTCTGCTTAACATAGCAACTTTTCCTTCAAGTTGAACACGAAGTATTTCAAGCGTTGATGCACCTCCGCAGGCAACAAATAATTTTCCATCTCTCACGAAGCGCTCGCCGGACTCTCTTGTTGCATCTACGATTCCGACGCGTGCCGCGAGAATTTTGAGACGTTTTCCATCGAACAGCGTCCACGTTCCCGGCCACGGATCATACGCGCGGACGAGACGTTGGATTTCTTCCGCGGATTTCATCCAATCTATTTTTCCATCGTCGCGCGTGAGAATCTTGCAATAGGTTGCTTGCGCGTGATTCTGTTCTACCGGTTTGAGATTTCCCACGAGATAATTAGCAAGCATGTCTGGAAGGTTTTTTGCGCCAAGAGACGCAAGTCTGTCATGTAACGCGCTCCCGGCGTCATCTGGACGGATCACCTCTTTGATCTCCCCGAGAATCGGTCCGTGATCCATCTCCGCATCAAGTTTCATGATCGTGACGCCCGTCACCGCATCTCCTGCCGCGATGGCGGCTTGAATCGGCGAGGGGCCTCTCCATCTCGGTAACAGAGAGCCGTGGACATTCACGACGCCGTGTTTCGGAAGATCAATAAGCCATTGCGGCAGAATTTTTCCATACGAGACGATCACAAACGCATCGCAGCTCGGTCCAACCTCGCGAATCCATGATGCGAACGGCTCTTCTTTTAATTTTTCAGGCTGCTCAATCCGAATATTTCTGTAACCTGTAACCTGTAACCTGTCCACTGCCCTTTTCACCGCCGGCGGCGTCATCACGGCATGTCGTCCGACTGGACGATCCGGCTGCGTCACGACGCCAACGATTGCAAATCGAGGATCGTGATGCAACACCCGAAAAGATGGCACGGCAAATTCAGACGTGCCAAAAAAAATGATTTTATACACGGAGATTTTCGGAGCCTTTCGTATATCGCTCCACTTTATCTACAAACAAGATGCCATTCAAATGATCCGCTTCGTGCTGAAACACGACGGCCTGAAATCCCTTTACGAGCATCGAGACCGTGCGCGCATGACGATTGAGCGCCGTTACTTTCACTTGCTTTGCGCGTTTCACAATCCCGTAGACGCCGGGAACGCTCAAGCATCCTTCCTCGCTCTCGACGTCAAGGTCGGTGAGGAGCTCGACGGTTGGATTGATGTACGCCGTTGCATCTGATTGATCCTTGACGATGATGATGCATTCGTTCCGTCCGACTTGCGGCGCGGCGATTCCGACGCCATTTTCGACAAACATCGTTTCGGTCAAATTGTCGAGGAACGTCTGAAATTCCGGCGTCCCGATCGTCTTCAGATGTACGTCAACCGAACGTTCCCGAAGTGACGGCGTTGGAATTTTGACGAGTGGCAGCGATTTTGGCATAGGACATTTGATCTTAGCTGAAAAAGGAGATGGGGTCAATATCAATATAAGCTCGCGACGTAAAAGGAGCAAGTACGCTCGTGAGCTTTTGATCCGACGTCTCGCGCGGTGCGATGAGTTGGAGAACGTGACGAGATGTACGCGTGATGGATCTGTACGCAACCGGATACGGTCCGCGAACGTTCCACTCCGACGGAATCCCTTGCTGCACGTCAGAACGAACGACCTCGGCAATCGAAGAGTCGCCGTCAACCAACAATTTGACGAGGCGAGTCGCAGGTGGAAATCCAAACAGATGACGATCATCCATCTCTTTTTTCCACGCGCGAGCAAGGCCATCCGACGTGAGCCATGCGCGACATTCCGCAAGCAACTCCTCCGGTCCTTGGACACGCAGCTCTGCTCCGCTCGAAGCCGCCGTGGCGGCGATGCGGCGCCAGGCGATGATGAGGCGTTCTCGTCTTCGAATATCTTCCGTCGCGCCGGAAAGAAGGGAGAGATCAGTGATGAGGATGAGGGATCGGGCGTCGCTCGTCGTGCCTGTCGGCAGACAGGTCGAGCGTCGCTCGTCGCTATCCATGCCCATGATATCTCCGACGCGAACGCGATCTGTTTTGAAATACGCGGCACACTGCTCTGATAGTCGCTCCGCACCGGGAAGACCTCGTGAAAAATCCGTTCCTCCACACGAAGGGCAGGCCGAAGGAAGATCCGCTCGGCGTCCGCAGCGTTTGCAAAACGCGTGCGCTACGCCAAGCGAGAGATTCCAACCGCATGCGCTGCAGATAGCGCGCCAGCCGCAGTCGCGGCAGGAAACGCGGCTCCTCACGCCACGGACAGGATGGAGGATAAAAATCTCGCGATCGTGTTCAAGTGCCGTCTCGATGTCTTGAACGGATTGAGGCGAAAGCGTCTCAATCGCGGATCCAGAACGACGACGCCAAACTTCGAGTGATAGATGCACGTTGATCGGAGGCGCCATCCCATGCTCTTCGAGACGAGGTGTGACACCAAAGGTACACACGCGCAGTTCCGGACGCAGCTCGGCGGATTTTCGGACGATCCATCGCGCGTCATATCGCGGCGCAAGCTCGTCTTGTTTGTGGTCATCGTTTTCGGGTTCGTCAATCAGAACCGTATCCGCAACGGATGCAAGCCATGCGCCGATCCGCGTTGCAACGAGAATTCCGGAAGATGACGATGCAAACGATCGGATGGACTTCCATCCCGCGCCGATCGAAAGCCCTGAATGGAGCGCGGAACCCGAGAGGAGCGTCGCGAGTTTTTCCACGCGATGCCGCCAGGGCGTGAGGATCAAGACGCGGCCCGATGATTTTTTCGCTTCCGGGATCAAGCCGTTCGGATCAAACCAACGATCCGCGAGAACATGCGATTCGGAACGCGTGAACGAGAGTTGCCTCGCGAGTGGAGTAACGTCTTGTATTTCTGATTGTCGTTTCGGCACGCCTCGAATCCACGAATGGAAAACAGATGGGAGGGACGAAAAGCATCGCGTCGCGGTCTCTCGAAGCAAGGCGACCGTCGCGGGAGTGAGCCGCAAGAAGACGAGCGGGTCGTCAAGGAGGATCGCGCGATCCGCATGCGAGCTTGTTTCAGAGATCGCGACCACGATCCCGGGAACGCGTCGTGACCGGAATGGCACCTGCATCACATCTCCACATTGGAGATGTGCGTTCGACGGGATGGCGTAATCAAATTCCTCCACGCCCGGAATTGCGCGGATGGATGGAACAACTCGAGCATACATCGTCATATAAGAACCTCTGAAAAACGCGATCTATTGCTTATGTGTCCTTCGTCTACCACCCATCCAACCTCCCCCTACCCCCTCCTGTTCATCCCGCCCAAGGCGGGCAGGCGGCAGGAGGGGGTTCTGATATTCCCCCTCCCCGGCCTGCCGACCCGCTAGCCATCGCATGGCGGGCTGGCACCTATCGGGTGTATCGGGATTGGCGGTCAGGCTTCGTCAGGGGAGGATTATCTAAAGATCTCCCCATTGAGAAGGGGGAGATGAGGGGGTGAACGGGCAGGCAGACCGCCGCATCGCATCGTTTTTCAGAGGTTCCTACGCGACGTCGTATCTCACGGTGAGATACCCCACCCCGAACGGCGCTTCATAGCATACCTGTTTTGGCTTGACGTTGATTTCGTTGATGGCGCCGAGGAGCACGAGGATCGGACGGTAGCCGCATTGAGCGACCGTCTCCGTCACGTCCGGACCGAGCGCCATGAGCGGGGTCGCGTCATTCCGCGAGGCCGCGTCACAGACGGTCTGGTCAAACGCGATGCCGGCCTCTGTTGAACCGCCGGTGGAAAACTCGTTGACTTTATGTGAGAGATCCGCGCTCGCAATGACGGCGACGCGACGCTGTTCCGCATGCAAAATGCGTTTGAGGCCGACGCCAAATTCAAAATGCGATTTCCCATCATGCATCGAGGGCGTGACGGGAATGAGCTTCCAATCGGTGAGATGCGTGGTGAGCAGAGCGATGGGCACGCTGAATCCATAGTCAATTTCTTCATTTGAAGTGAGCGTAAACGGAACGCCTTCTACGCGCATTTTTCGCTGAATATGATCAATCAAAAGAAAATCGCTTTTTGCCGTCACCATCGTCGAAAAATCACCGAATGTTTTGAATGTGCCGATATACGTTTTGTTCAGGTTGATGCTGTACGCGTCCGTATATCTGATCCCATGCGGAGCGATGATGCATAGCGTGTCTGCTTTTGTGAGATACAGTGCTTGCTCAATCTCCGCGAACGCGGCGATTGTTGCGTCGAGCTTTTCCCGATGTTCCTTCCCGATCGAAGGGATGAGGAGCGGGGAATGAGGAACGATGGCGGCAAAAACAATCATACAGGATCTCCGATAGCATACCCCTTCAGCGTCGCGTCGGAAATGGTCATGACGTTTTTCCAACTCCAACCGAATGTTTCGAACCGCTCGACGGAGGAGATCGGCCGGAGCGCGCCATGTTCCATCACATACACCGCGTTTGCGTTTTTCCCGCGTACAAGCTCTCCATCATGAAAGCGATACGGTTCATCCGTCTGATAGGTTGCAATCTTTTGTGATGAAACGGGTTTGATTTTTCGTCCCTTAAAATAGAGCACCAAAAAAATCTGATCCGAGAGAAGCCGCTTCATCCCGTTCTCGACATACCAATATTTTTTCGTTCCACGATCTTGCATCACGACGCCTTGTGGAAATTCCGTCGTCGTGGAAATGGGAGTGCCAATGGAATAACTCGCAAGATCCATTTCCTCCACGTCTTCTATTTCGTCTTCGTTGAATCCAAATTTCTTGAACGCGCGCATATTCTGAATGCGGCGCCGGGCGTCGCCGGTCAGCAGCCAGATCTGATTTTCGGGATCGCGAAGCAACGCGTACTTGGGGAACTGGATCAGGGGCCCGTCGGGATAGGCGGAGAGCTCCGTTTCAGACACCGTGACCACGCGATTTGGATCTGCGAGAGACTGGAGCACGGCGCGCGACGCGAATTGACGTTTGTATCCAAGCCGAATCAGATAGAATTTTCCGTTCGACATGCCGCGCACGACGGTCCCATCCGGATATTTCAAAGAAAACCATCGACGCCAGATCGTCCACAAATTCAGATTCCCATGCAGATGCGGCGTATATGTGTACAGCATCGCAGTCGCGTTGTTTGTCGGCGTCACGGCCATCCCATCAATGAGCATCGTTTTTCCGATCGCTTTTCCAGATTTTGTTTGTCCGTTGCCGAGGAGCTGAAGGAGGTATTTTTCCCGATGCTGTTTTGCGGCCCATTCGAGTTGGGAGGCAAACCCCTTAAATTCTTGCAGCGACGGGTCCGTTTTGGCGCACGAATCGCAAATCGCAAACCCTGTGGCCCAGTCAAGTTGCGCCTGCGACGGATTCGGATTTTCGACAAGGGACTGTTCCTTTTGAAGCAGCGCAAGAAGATATTTTGGGTTTATTTTGTAGGAAGTCGCAACGCGCCAGATGATTTCAGATGCCGGTTTGACGGCTCCGTCAATATCCGTCACGCGGAGATCCGCAAGAGCTCCTTTGCTTCGCAAGAACGGTATAAGCCGCTCATAACTCATCGCGCGCAGATCAAAAACATCGTCGTCTTCGAGGATGCGATTCGGATCGAAACCGGGATCGAGTTGCGGCGTTTGCGCGATGGCGCGAGCTGGAATCTGGCCGAATCCAAAGACAAGCGCACAGAAAAGCACATACAATCTTTTCAGCATGAGAAAAACATAGCATACTTGAGACATGAGAACAATCGCTCTCTGCGTCGTCTTGCTCTTGCAAGCCTCCTTGTTTTTTGTATTGCCTTCGATCGGAACGGGGATCTTTTTGAGCCCGGATGAAACGGCGAATGCCGTGTCGGCACGTCTTTTCTCACAAAGCGGACAGATGCGTTTTACGGAACCGCTGCTGCGTGAATTTCCATGGATGCATCCACGTAGCTTTGTCACGCAAAACGCGACGATGGTACCTGTCGGCTTTTTGGGAATGCCGATTCTTCTTGGCATCGTCCGAGCGTTCGTTGGGGAATGGAGTCTTGTTTTTGTAACGCCGCTCCTCGCGCTCTCTGTCATTTTTCCCCTGTGGAGATTCATGGCGAGAGTCGGTCGCGCGGCTCAAATCGCAACCGTGCTCACATGGCTCTCATTTCCGACCGTCATTCTGTATGCGAATCGCGGCTTATTCGCGAATCTTCCGGTCGTATGTCTCACCGTATGGGCTTGCTTCCTGCTGTGGGAGTTGAAAGTCTCCGCCCAAGGCGGATCCGCCTCTGGCGGAAAAAGTCTAAAGTCTATACAGACGATCACGTCGCTACAGTTGAAAGTCTTGCTTGCCGGACTTGTGACGGGCGTCGCGCTCGCGATGCGACCGATGGAAATTTTGTGGATCGTGCCGTGGCTCGCTGTCGCATGGAGATGTAGACAGGATCGCCGCGCGCATTTCGCATGGCACCCGCATGTCCTCTTTGCCATCGGAACATTCATCCCGCTTGCGATCGCCTCGTATGTCGCGTGGAAAACCTACGGTTCACCGTTCACGATCGGCTATTTTTTGAGAGACCCGATCATCTCTGCGACGAGCGACGCCCGACTGGCGACGAGCTACGTTGCTCAATGGCCCTTCGGTTTTCATCCCCGCAACGTCCTCTTTAATCTCATGAGTTATTTTGGCAAGATGCTGTGGCCGTGGACCATCATTGCGCTGGCAGGAATTGCGACGCTCTGGAAGCGAAACAGCGCGCGGCCATATCTGTATACCGCCGGATGGACCATCATTGCGCTCACACTGGTGTACGGCCAAGCCATCTATCAAGATCATGTCGGGGTCAATGTCATCTCCATCGGCAACTCATTTGTGCGATACCTCCTCCCACTCGCGGTTTTTATTTCCTTGACTTCAGGATATGTCTGTACTAAAATAATTAGTTATGCTCACGGAGCATTATACGTTACTTTGCTTGGATTTTTAGCGATGTTTGGCACACGGCTCGCCCTGATGCAAGATGCGGAAGGGATCATTCCGGCACGACGCGAACTCCGGCGTTATCACGAAATACGAGATGCGACTGTGCAGGAGCTGAAAGCACGGGCGACCGTTTTTTCCGAACGCAGCGATAAGATTTTTTTTCCTCCGTTTCGAGTTGCAAGCCCCATACCTGATAAAACGACGGTTAGAAACTACATAGATTTTCATGAGAATATGACTGGCGAACACACGTACCTTTTCACGGAAACTTTGAATGATCGGGACCGCACGGAATGGGAACGATACGGAGTGTATGTGGAAAACATGAAAACGGTAACGGCAAGGCAAGCGCTGTATCGGCTGAAAACGAATGCGAGTGAAAAACAGTGAACAGCCATGACCATCCCGCGCCAACTCGTCCTCCCGCTTCTTGCTCTGCCGTGGCTGGTTGCAATCACGTCACTCGCGTTTCTCGCGGCTCCTCGTTTTCCCTTGTCAGGCGTCTTTGTCGCCGACTCACGGATGGACGGAAAAAGTCCGTACGTGTTTACGTTTCTTCCGGCAGAGCGCGTCTCAAAGCCGGGGGAACAGTCGGACGGCTGGATCGGACAACGCATCCTGGCAGATCCGGTGTATGGCGGGGCGCGAATTCCGGGGCCGTATGAGCAGGCGGAAGTCGTCATCGAATATCGTCCCGTGCGTCAAACGTTGCTTGAATTCGGTCGTGTCCACGATCTGAACAAAACGCAACTTGAACTTTCGCCGATGTATTCGTCGGAATTGAACGCCGCGCCACATCTCATTCGCCTCGCGCCCCCGCAAGCCATTGGCGTTGATACGCGCACAACCGCCGTGTGGTTTGCGAGCACGACAAGCCCCTCGCTTTCAGACGATGAGCTGCCAGAAACCACGTATGCGCTTTCCCTTCGCGGGACGCACGATTTTTATGTCGTGCCAGCTGGCGGGAAGATTGACGTTGAATTTCATTTTCAAAACGTGAATCGAAAAAAGGGGAGTGATGCGGTTGTCATTCGCGTCTTTCGCGGGGAGGAAGAGTTGAACGAGCGCGTTTTTGTCCAAAGCGTGTCGAACGAACCGCGCATGGGCGTTGTCTCGAGCCATCGCGTGCGCATCGTCCCTGCGGCTCCCGGCGTCTACCATATCGCATTCGTGGCTTCGGATGACGTCTTTCTCCGTTCCATCACGACATCAAATCGGCGTTGGGTCGTTGGACCGCGACTGTATCTCGGCGATACGGTGGGGTATCTCGAAAAGCGATTCCCGAGAATCTGGGTCACGACCGCGAGGCATCTCGTCGCGCAGACGTTCCATACGGAAGGACTCCAAACGATCCAATTCGGCGAAAAATCCGTGAAGTTGCGGCGCACGCACGCCACGGTCCGCGGCGATCGCTCGGATGCGATTGCTTCGCCCGTCACCATCGGGATCCCAAAGGGCGACGCAAGGTTGGTTCTTGACGGATATGCCGCGCTTTCGAGAGACGCGTTTTTTGAGCCGAAACCTCGACGCCTCACCGACGCAACGCGTCTCGCGGATGAGGGGATTCGCATGGTGGTCACGCCATATCAGCCGCCAGAACAGCTCGGGAACGGATGGTTCCGATCGAGATTCCACTATCGTTTGACGCCGGATCAGGACGAGCTCCGCATCGTCCTTTCCGCACCGGGCATTGCCGAACGGTTTGGCAGCGTGGATATCCGGCGTATGACCGTTACCTATCGGCGTCCCGTGAAACAACTGACGGACTGGATCGCAATCATCCGGCATGAATTTGCAAATGCGCGACGCAGAAACTGATATGCCAGCAAGAGAACTTTTCCGACGATTTTTCATCCACATCGCCTACGCAAGCACGGCGTGGCTTGTCCTCTTGCTCGCGATTGAATGGGTCGCTCTCGGCTCCGTCGCAACGACGATCAATCTCCCGATCGCGGGCCTGCTCGTCCTCGCGGGTTGCACGATCGCGGTTATTCTGTAATACTTTTTCTCCTGCCATCTGCTATCTACTGCTCGTATGCCCGACTGCCTCTTCTGTAAAATCATCGCGAAAGAAATTCCATCCTCGACCGTGTACGAGGATGACGACATCATTGCATTTCTCGACATCAAGCCAACGAATCCGGGACACACGCTCGTCGTGCCAAAGAAACATTCGGATGGATTTCACGACGCTGACCCAGATACGCTCCAAAAACTCATTATCGCAACGCAAACGGTCGCAAACGCCGTCGCGCACGCGTTGCAGACGACGGGGTTTAATCTTGAACAAAACAATGGAACGATCGCGGGGCAAGTGATTCCGCATCTTCATTTTCACATCATCCCGAGACGGCCGGACGACGGCTTCAGACATTGGCCGGGGACGCCGTATGCGGAAGGGGAGGTTGTTGTTATTCAAGAAAAAATACAGGCGGCACTCGCCTCGTCATCCTGAGCGTAGCGAAGGATCTGAAGATTGTTGCAACACCTTTGCCATGACTGGACGTTGTGCGCCTTGAAACCATTTTGAAGACGTGCCTTTTATTTCGCCATGTACAATCATGGTCATCGTATACAGGCTATCTAGAAGCTCCTCTTCGAAATCTTTTTTATGCAATTCCTCTGAATGAGAAATACATTCATCTATACCTGCAGCGTACGAAAGCATCGCTTCTTCTCTTGAGAGGAGGTTGAGAGCAAGGTCGGTGCGTATGTACCAACCGCACATCATTTGAACGTGCCTGTCTTGATGAAAGAATTGATATGAGATGTACAAAAAAATCTTCAAACTGCATTCAGCGCATCGCCGACATTCATAGCAGATTCGAAAAAATGCATCCATTCGGAGATGGAAATGGAAGAGTCGGTCGTCTTCTCATGCATGCGATGGCATTGCGTGCAAATCTTCCACCCGTCGTGATTCGCTCCGAACACAAAAAACTGTATCTAACGTATCTCAACAAATCTCAAATGACAGAGGACGTGAGTTTGCTTGAGAATTTTGTGTGCGACGCATTGCTCGAAGGATACGGCATGTTCGCGCGCGAAGAATGAAAAAACAGATGCGTCTTGTCGAGATGCTGTCGTGTGTGTTGAGATAGTGGCATGAAACTCCTCGTGACCGGTGGAGCCGGTTTTATTGGTACAAACTTCGTCTACCACATCCTCACCGCGCATCCAGAGGATGAACTCGTCGTGCTCGACAAGCTGACGTACGCGGGAAATATCGAAAATCTCGCGCCCGTGAGAAATGATCCACGCCTGACATTTATCAAAGGCGATATTTGCGACCGAGATCTTGTTCAGAACCTCGTGAAGCAGGTTGAGGCTGTCGTACACTTCGCGGCCGAGTCTCATGTTGACCGGTCGATCCAAGATGCGACATCTTTTGTCATGACGAATGTCGTTGGCACGCAGACTCTTCTTGACGCGTGTCGCCGAAATGGAAACATCCGTTTTCATCATGTCTCGTCAGATGAAGTGTTTGGTTCGCTTGGACCGTCCGGCGCGTTCAACGAAAAAACGCCGTATGATCCCCGCAGTCCGTACAGCGCGTCAAAAGCCGGCGCGGATCATCTTGTGCGTGCCGCGTGGCATACGTACGGACTTCCAATCAGCATCTCCAATTGCTCCAACAACTACGGCCCATATTGTTTTCCAGAAAAATTTATTCCGCTCTCCATCACAAATCTCCTCGAGGGCAAAAAAATCCCGCTCTACGGCGATGGGATGAACGTGCGCGATTGGATTTTTGTTGAAGATCATTGCCGCGGCATTGATGCCGTATTGCGTCGCGGACGATTGGGAAAAACGTATTGTTTTGGAGGGAGATCCGAACGCACGAACGCGGAGGTGACGCAGATGATTCTGTTTGAAATGGGGTGTGGACGCGAGATGATCCAGCCTGTCACGGATCGCCCGGGGCATGATCGGCGATATGCGATAGATTTTCGAAAAGCGGAGACGGAATTTGGCTGGTCGCCGGAAACGCCCTTTTTGCATGGCCTGCGCAAAACGATCGAATGGTATCGGACGAACACGGCGTGGTGGCAGCGCATCAAATCCGGAGACTATCTTCAATATTATGAGCAACAGTACGGCGAACGAGGGGTTACGCGACCCGTCGCAACTCGCACAACAGAAGCGCGAGTTCTGTTAGATCAAATTGTCACTGATAAAAACCGGATATCCACAGTTGCGGAAAAATAGTGGCCATGATAGCTATAAAGTATATGGAAGGCGAATCCAAACAAGACATCCTCGAAGCGATTCGTTCGTTTGCCGAACAGGTAGACCGTCGGTTTGACGGTATTGACGGCAGATTAGACGGTATTGACGGCAGATTAGACGGTATTGACGGCAGATTAGACGGTATTGACGGCAGATTAAATGGGATTGATTTTGAAATTTCCAGTATTAAAAATCAAATGGTCACCAAGAGTTATCTGGATGACAAGTTGGCTAATCTGAAAGGCGACATGATCTTCTTTGTTCGAAGCGAAGACGCCAAACTGTTCGCAAAATTGACGACGTAGGGGCGGGTGACTCCTTGCTTGAATGTTTTGTCAATCCGCGTTACGTTACTCACCATGAAAGCCCTACTTGCCGCTGGAGGACGGTCCACACGGATGCGGCCAATTACCCACACGATCAATAAACAATTGATTCCGCTCGCGAACCGCCCGATGCTGGAATATCCCATCCGGAAACTCGTAGAGGCCGGGATTACGGACATTCTCATAAACGTAAATCCGGGCGAACGCGACGTGATGCGCGCCGTGTTTGGCGATGGCGAGCGCTACGGCGCGACGTTGACCTACATCGAGCAGCAGGGCGGCGCGCGTGGGATCGCGCATGCAGTCTCAAATGCGGAGTCGTATCTGCGGGGGGATTCGTTTATTTTTTTTCTCGGAGACAACATCATGGTCGGGAGCATCCGCAAGCTGCGCGAGCGCTATGAAGCAGAAGGCCTTGATTGCCTGATCGGCCTCTCACGCGTCAAAGATCCGAACCGCTACGGCGTTCCGGAATTCAATCCGGACGGAACGCTGAAGCGCGCGGTTGAGAAGCCAACGAATCCGCCGTCGCCGTTCGCGATCACGGGCATCTATTTTTTTAACGATAAATTTTTCGACGGATTCAAAACAATGCAACCGTCCGCGCGCGGCGAATATGAGATCACGGACATGATCACATGGTACATCGAAAACGGCCGCGTCGGACATGAGGAGATTACGGGGTGGTGGAAAGATACCGGCACGCCAGATGCGCTCCTCGAGGGGAACGCGCTCATGCTGGATGAGATGCGTATCGAAGAAACGGGAAATCGAGGAACGGTCGCTCCCGGGAGCGTGATCCAGGGAAAAGTGAGAATCGAGGATGGGGCGATCATTGGCGAAAATGTCCTCATTCGAGGCCCGGTGGTCATTGGATCCGGATGTCGCATCTCTGACGCATACATCGGCCCATATACGTCGCTTGGTAACGGCGTCGAGCTGCAGAACACGGAAATTGAACATAGCATCGTCATGGAGAATGCCACGCTTCAGTGCGAAAAGCGGATTGTGGATTCCATCATTGGACGACACGCCCGTATCACGTCGAATCAATCAACCCTGCCGCGCGGCCACAAACTCATTATCGGCGATAACGCGACGGTGGAGCTCTGATGAGAGTTCCATTATTCCACCTCCAATGTCCACAATCCTTTGATTCCATTGCGCGTTCCCGTAATGACAAGGACGTGCTCGAGCACGGAAAGATCTGTCATGCGATCAAAAGAGGCAAGGCGCGTCACGAGTCTCCCATCGCGAGGATCCAAATTGAGCGCAGACACGATCTTGTCCGTCGCAAAAAAAACATCGTTGCCGTTGCGATGCCATGCCGCATTCACAATGCGTTCGCTTTGTCGGAGCAAAAGTTCTGGATCCCGATTGGGAGCCCACTGCCAGAGCTCCCCGCCGTTCACGAGAAGAAAGCGTTCCTCTTCTCGAAACGTTCGTAACGGACGGAGCGCATCTCCCATTGCTTCATGCGTTTCCATGACGTGGTCGTGAATGCGGGTCGAAAGCCAATGAGTGCCGTCTCTCAGGAGCATGCGTGATCGGTCAAGAGACCATATGTTCCAGTTGCCAGAAGGCAGAAGAAATCCGGTGTTTGGATCCGACGGCATGACGAGCGCGAGGAGTCCCTCTTCCGTGGTTCGAAGTTCGACGCCGTCCTCTCGGTCAACGATGCCATGCGGCAAAGCCGTTTTCGTGATTTGAAATTTTGAAAGCGTACATGTGAAAAGGGTGCCCGAATCAACCCCAACGAGATTCTCACCCGACCACCGCCAAAAACCTCGAGGCAGTTCAAGCGGTTTTTGTTCATTCGTCGCACGCACGAGTCGCGTTCCCGTCGCAGTTTCGAGGAGGATCCACTTCCCGTTTGGCGACCGTTGAAGTCGCGGCTCGTCCATTGATGCCCCGTCCGTTCGTTTTGGCTCGTTCTGTTTCCAGAGCCGGATCGCGTTCGCAAAGGTTACGCGTTCCGGACGCAGGTCTATTGATTTTTCCCATGGAGAGAACCCATCCGCCGTCACACGAATGCGATGGAGACCCGGAGCGATATTCTGAAGTGTGATCGGAGTTTTTTCTCCGGTCAGGCGTCCGTCGATCGCGATCGCTGCACCGTTTGGCACCGAATCAATGATCAACGTCCCATTCCGTTCGATCCGACCCTTTTTGACATTCCAACGATATCCAGACGTATACAAGACAACGATCGGAGCGAGCGCGACAAAAGCGGTGATGAAAATCCACAGCAGGATGCGGCGATGAAAGGGGATGGCCATGCGATTGACGCGTGCGATTGGGGCGCGTATTATCGTACCATGTTCCGCACGAACCATTCGACACCCGCGCGACGCTGGGTTATTGGAACGCTTGTAGCGGCGTGTCTTGCGTTCACGGCAGGATTTGGATTTGCGAAGTTGAGACAACCGACGGCTCTTGCCGTTCCGTTCGCGAGCGCGGCGCCTTCGGAAGTCACAAACGTGGATCTCATGGAATTTTGGAATCTATGGCGGATTCTGAAAACTCGTTTTTACAAACAGCCTGTTGACGACAAAAAACTCTTGTACGGAGCGATGGCAGGCATGGCCGCATCGCTCGGAGATCCCTACACCTCCTTTTTCGAACCGAAGCAGGCCGAAGAATTCAACAAGTCCCTTCAGGGGAAATTTGAAGGGATTGGCGCGGAAATCGGACTGAAAGACGATCAGCTACAAATCATTGCGCCGCTTGCGGAAATGCCTGCTGAAAAAGCAGGACTTTTGCCCGGAGACGCCATTCTGAAAATTGATGGCCAAGAAGCGGCCGGGATGAGTGTTGAAAAAGCGGTAACGCTCATCCGTGGGGAAAAGGGAACGGTTGTGACGCTCACCATCGGCCGCATCGTCAAAGAAAAAGTCAAGCAGGGGAAAGAAAAAAAGAACCTGAAGATCTTTGACGTCAAAATTACCCGTGGAATGATTCTGGTAAAAAGCGTTCGCGTGTCCTCTCTGCGCGATGGGATTACGCTCATCACGGTGACGCATTTTAATATGGATACGACGGAACTCTTTCGAGATTCGGTCGCCCACATCCTGCAAAAAATGCCAAAAGGAATCATTCTCGACCTTCGAAGCAACCCGGGAGGTTATCTCGACCGAGCGACAGCCGTGGCCGGCGAATGGGTCGGAGAGCAGCTTGTTGTTCAAGAACGGGAACAGGGAAAAACGACGGAACAATTTCATGGCACGGGCTCCGCTCGCCTGCGCGGAATCCCGACCATCGTGCTTGTAAATCAGGGGTCGGCGTCCGCATCAGAAATCGTGGCCGGCGCGCTTCAGGACTATGCCATTGCCAAGCTCGTCGGGATGAAAACATTTGGCAAGGGTTCTGTGCAAGACTACATCGAACTCGGGGATAAAAGTTCGGTCAAAATCACCATCGCCGAATGGTTGACTCCACACGGACGACTCATTGATAAGATTGGGATTGATCCGGACATAAAGGTCGATAGAACCGAAGAAGACTTCCATGCAAACAGAGATCCCCAACTCGACAAAGCCCTCGAAATCCTTACCGGAAAACCGACGCCAACGCCACTCCCGAAAAACAAGAAAAAATAGGGATCAACGGGAGCCGGAAACGCTCGTCATCACGTGTGGAGGGATTGTGTTTCGCCGTCGCGAGGGAGCGGTTGAAATTTTTTTCATTAAAGACCCCTATCAGCGTTGGGCGTTTCCGAAGGGCAAACACACATCCGGAGAAACCTATATCCAAACGGCGATTCGCGAAATACGCGAAGAGACGGGTCTCGAGCGACTCAAATATGTCGCGCCGCTCGGCAAAACCTCATTCCGTTTTCGTCGCGAGGAAGGCGTTATCCACAAAATCGTCTTCTTTTTTTTGTTTCAGGCGCAGCCGGATGCGAAGGAGAAGCTCATGACCCGCGAAGAATACCAAGTTGGAAAAGAACCAATTTTTGAAGCAAAGTGGGTTCCGCTCGAAGAAGCGTTTTCTTGTTCTGGTTATAAAAATTCCGATCATCTGATCGCGCAAGCGTTCCGGATCATTGGAAAACAGGGTGGGAGCGGTAAATAGCAAACGACAATCTATGCCGCCTGTGACGGCAACCCCGCCTACGAATGATCATGCAACACTGTGGCGGGGCTTTCTGCTATACTCCTTTCAATATGCCGATTCCACATCCTCGCCGAAAACGACGTTGCACCATTTTCGTGGTCGGCGGCGTCATGAGCGGCGTTGGAAAAGGAATTGCGACGGCATCCATCGGCGCGCTGCTTAAGGCAAGCGGTCTACGCGTGACCGCCGTCAAAATCGATCCGTATTTGAACGTTGATCCGGGAACGTTGAATCCCGTGGAACACGGTGAAGTGTTTGTGACAAAAGACGGTCTTGAAACGGATCAGGATATTGGAAATTATGAGCGATTTCTCGACGAGGATCTCACGCGATTGAACTGCATGACGTCTGGGAGCGTTTTTCAGACGATCATCACGCGCGAGCGCGCGCTTGGATATCACGGCAGAACCGTGGAATGGGTTCCGGACGTTCCGAATGAGGTTATCGCGAGGATTCGCGCGGCGGCGGATGCCGCGGATGCGGACGTGACGATCGTCGAAATCGGAGGCACGGTCGGAGAATATCAAAATTTGCTGTATCTCGAAGCATGCCGCATGATGCGTTTGGCATCGCCGGAGGATGTTCTGATTGTCCTCGTGAGCTATTTGCCCGTGCCCAATAGCATTGGCGAGATGAAGACAAAACCGACACAATATGCGGTTCGCTCGCTGAATGCCGCGGGACTCCAACCGGATCTTATTGTTTGCCGCGCGCAATATCCGATTGACGAGCCGCGCAAGAAAAAACTTTCTGTGAGCTGTAACGTGCGTCCGGAAGACGTCATCGCGGCAGAAAATGTTCATTCCATTTACGAGGTTCCGTTGAGGTTTAACACGGAAGGCGTAACCCGTCGGATCGTGGAAAAACTCGCACTCAAATCTCCAGCTCCA
>CAYIQM010000007.1:0-6640 GCA_964365615.1 uncultured Gammaproteobacteria bacterium
TCTTCTCCTACCTTATCCCGAGCGCAACCATTGGTTCGGCCGGGACGGTTGTTCGGTACTTCTTGCGCGCGTCGGACGGTGTAAATATCACTGACTTCAAACAACCGGATGGCAGTCCATTCCAGCTCACGTCAGCCGTCGCTGGCGCGTCTACGATTGCCGGATCGGTGAAAGACAGCGCGGGCGCATGTCCAGCGGCTATTCAAGGCGCGTTTGTGCTCCTCAAAGGAACGGGGAATAGCACGTCAACGAATTCGACGTGTGGATTTACCTTCCTCAATGTCCTTTCTGGAAGTTACCGCATGTTGGCGATTCAAAAGGGATATAACGAATTGATCGTCGAAGGAATTAATGCCGGCGCAACAGGCGTTGATGTCAAACTGTACAACGGTTCAGGCGCAGGTTTTGGCGGCACTTCGGATAAGCCACGCGTCAGAATGAACGGCCCCATGGATGGATCGAAAGGCATTCCTGGAAATGACTCGTTCTTTAAGATATTCACGGTCTTTGATCGTGCCATGAACCAGTCGTCCGTGACGACGCCGGGGAACATGGTTGTCTACGACGTGAATCCAGCAACGGGAATAAAGATAGATATTACGACAACAAAAGGAAGCTGGACGTATTATCCAGCCGCTCCGTCTCCAGCTATACCAGGAATACCGCCAGAAGCCAATATGGCCGTATGGACATTTAACGCAGGCCAAACCTTTGGCGACAACAAGACGATTGCGGTCGTTGTAACGGGCGGAGTCAGCGACACGTCAGGTCAACCTGTGACAGCGAACCAACCGGATGGCAGTTATACGTATTCGTTCAACACAGGCATGGCGTTTACAGGGACGTTCACAGGCGGAACATCGTTTGGCACAGGCGCCTTCACACCGCCGCACGTCAATTCCTCAACGCCTCCGCCAGGAAGCGTTGGAGTTGCAAAAAATACGAAAATCGTCATTAATTTCTCGGATCCAATGGGCGCAGATGCGGGGTCATATACATTAAAGAGCAACATTAAACTATCAGAATTGAGCTCTACGGGTGTTGAAACAGATGTTTCCGCATCAGCCATAGATACCGTGACGCTCGACACCCTCAAACAATCGGCCACGGTGAATATCCTTTCTACCTATAATGGCGGCATTCTCAAAGATAATCAGAAATATCGCTTGAAGGTGCTCGGAGGATGCAAATCAGGGAGCGGGATCACCATTGCGCCACCAGGTTCAGAAACAACCAGCATCTACACCGCTGAATTCAAGAGCGGAGCAACTTCTGATACCGTAGCTCCGGCACTCGTTGGATCCTATCCAGATTCTAATGCGACAGCGATTCCGGTCGGGCTCGGCGCATCCGTGTTGAGCTTTGATAAAGATCTCGATTCGACAACGATTACGACAGCCTCCGTGTACATCTCAAACGGCTCAACCGTTGTCAACGGCAGTGTGACGTATAAGCCAGCAGAACGTCAGATCGTCCTTACCCCAAGCACGGCATTGAGCGCGACGACAATGTATACGATCAATGTCACAACAGCCGTGAAAGGATTGAACGGGACCGCGTTGACTGCCGCGCTTGCGCGCAACTTTACGACAGGCGGAGCGGATCTGACGCAACCGGGCGTGGCCTATATGAATGCGGATGATTACAACATTTCCCTGACCTTCACAAAGCCGATGAATGCGGCAAAGGCCACGGATTCCCTCAATTTCGGAACGAGCGTGCTGAATCCGGCGTCGTACGGCACGATCAAATTCGGTGCCGTTGGATTTAGCCCGGCCACAGCCGGTACGGCCGTCAATTTGAGCGGTACGGCCGTGACCTTCAGCTACGATCCAGGGTCGAACACGGTGAATATTTCTGGATGGGGCACGACAGCGGGCACAGGTCAAGAATTGGCCATTGTGATGAGCACGGGAACAAAAGATATTTCAGGAAACTTGCTATCCGCGACAGCTTCGAGCACGCGCGTGCTCGTGAAGAGCAGCGCGACGACCAAGGGAGTGCTTGGCCCCGGAGCGATGTCAACAGACTCGTTTTCCACCGGGGGAGGATTTATCCCAACAGGTGGAGGATTCTCCAGCACCTCCTTTGGGTATGCGCCTCCAGTTTCGGTGATGCCATTCAGCATGATTGCGGGCCAAACGACGAAGTACATGATTAACCTGCCGATTTCAAAGCAAATCCTTTCAGGCGGAAAAATCATCCTCACGTTCCCATCAGGATTCGATGTATCTGGAGCCAAACAGAATATCTCGAGCCCCATGCGCACGGACTTGAACGGTCCAGGGAATGGAACGCCGACATTTAAGTGTGCGACAAACGTGGTGGGTGGAAAATCGTGCACAGGCGGCGCGAATGCGGATGACACAGGCGCGGCGCAGGGCGGGCTTGCAGATGACGGAGTCGTCGTGAACAACAGCTTACGAAGCGTGACGGTGTATGTGAGCGCGGACACAAATGTGGCAGGAAACGATTTCCTCCATGTTGATCTTGATGGCATTAAAAATTCCACTTCGCCGAACAATACGACGGGCTATACGGTTGATGTGAAAACGATCAACGGCACAACGATCGCAGAATCGTTGACCTCCATGCCGTTCTTCATTCAAGCGGGAGGTTCCGTGAGTGTGACGGGAACCGTCACCGCAACTGGCAATAATCAGGCTGGCACCACGAAGATCTATCTCTTCTCGCCAATGACCGGGCCTCTCGAAGCCGTGACGACTGATTTTGCGAGCGGAACAACGGCGACGTATGCCTTCACAAATCTCTCGCCCGGCCTCTATAACGTGACAACAGAGCAGACCGTAACGCTAGGGGTTGTTACTCCGATAGATTTTCTCGGCAGGAGCATTCCAGAGCCGATTCAAGTCACTTCCACAAACCGGATTTACGACTTTACACTCACGCAATTCAACGCCGCGGGAACAATCGTGACGATGAATATCATCGGAGGTCCCGCGAGTGAGCCAATGGATCTCTTTGCAGGATCTATGGGAGGAGGATTCGGAAGCTTTAGGCGAAAATCGGTCACGCTCGATACGTCCGCAACAACCACAGACACCTTCACGATGAAATTAACGGATGGCCAGTGGTTTGTGGGGGCAGGACCGCAGATGCCAACTGGATTTGGGATGGGTCCGCCACCTCAACCGAATTACATCATGCCGAAACCGAAGAACGTAACGGTTTCCGGTTCAACGTGTACGGTTGATGGCGTGCCAGGTGCGTGTACGTTGAACTACACGCTCTCAACCGCGTCAAAGCAAATTAAAGGCACAGTTCAAGATGGAGCAGGCAAAATCATTGCGAATGCGGAAGTCTACGCATACTCGCAATCTGGAGGATTCGGCACACGAGCGAATTCTGACACGACAGGCACCTTTACGCTGAACGTGACGGATGGAAGCTTTACGGTCGGCTCGTTTGTTCCGGGCATGCCTCCATCGAAAGAAGTTTCCGTCGTTGTCACGAGCGATGCGACGACGTATTTGAAGATCGCAGGGGCAACAACCGCAATTACGCCAGCCGCGGCGGCAACTTCCTTCATTCTGAAAGTCGCGAAACCAGACTTTGCCATCTCTGGAAAAGTGACGGATGGCACGAATGTCATTCAAGGAGCGTCCGTCTTCGCGCGTCGGATTGATGGTTCGGGCTTTGCGAACGCGATTACGGACAGTTCAGGCAACTACACCCTGTATGTCTCGAACGGCTCATGGCAAGTCGGCGTCTTCCTTCCACAGTTCGGCAACCTTACGGAACAGAGCGTCGTTGTGAGCGGAGCCAGCAAAACAAACGTCAATTTTTCGCCATCAGACACAAGCGCATCGTACTTCACGGTTTCCGGGCGCGTGTATAAGGATCTGAGTACGAACGGCAGTTATGATGCCGGCGAAGAATTGGTTGGAGCGTTCGTCCGCATCTCTGGAAACGGCACATTCAACGAAGCGATTACGAACAGCACCGGACAATATACGTTTAAGGTTCCTTCAGGCAATAACTATGTTGTGCGAGCGTTTGCTCCGGGCGTCGGCGAGCTCGGTTCACTCGCATCCTTCAATGTAGCGGCGGATGTACCGAATAAGGACTTTCTCATCGCAACTCCGAATACGGTGACCTTTGTCTTCTCGACAAGCGTATCAGCCTTCATTGACCTGTTTTCCGCAAGCGGTACAGGCGCGCGCGTGAATATGAAAAGCGGAACGTCAACGAGTATGAGCATTTCGCCGGGAACGTACAAAGTGAATATCTTTGTGCCCGGGATCACGCTTGGATCTTCAGACATTGCGGCTACGACCGGGGCGACGGTATACAGCACGACAACAGGCAATGTGACGGTAGATGGGTCGGAAAGCCTCACCATCACCATACCAACGCTACGCCTCGTGACTGGAACGGTGACGGATGGGACCACCGCGATCTCAAATGCGTGGGTGGAAATTGAACAATCAGGAACACAGGTTCATACCGGAACAAAGACAGCGGCAGACGGCACGTTTACGATCAAAGTGGGTGATTCTGCCACGCCATATAATCTGAACGCTATGGCGCCTGGTTTCTTCCGCAACCCATCACAACTGACCGTGAACGGTTCAAGTCCGGCGGCACAAACATTAACGATGACAGCCGCATCAACAAAGATTACCGGCCGAGTCCTCATCGGCACGGATGGGGCATCCAATGCGTATGTGCGGGCTGAAAAACAAGGCGGTGGATTCGCCGGAACGCAAGCGGATACAAACGGCAATTACACGCTCTTTGTCGCAGCTGGGAATTGGAAGGTTTTTGCAGGAGCCGATGGCTTTGCAGAAGTTGGTTTGGCAGGTAATCCGGTGACCGTGGCGACGACCGACATCACAAATCAGAATATTACATTGACAACGACCGTCAGCTACGCCACGCCAAGAACAAAACCAATCAGCCCCGCTTCCGGAGGAACGATTGAAGAAGTCAGTTCCGCGAGCGGTTTTGCCACTACGGGAACGAAATTGACAATCCCTCCAAGCGCATTTGGTTCAGACAGCGCGTCCGGAGACGTCCAGATTAAAGAAACGACAGGTCGGAAAACTTCAACCGCTTTGCCAGTGGGTGGAAAAGCAAAAGAATTCAAAGCTACAAATTCAAACAAGAATGCCATTACGACCTTCAATAGCGATGTTCTCGTAGAAATGTCTTACACGCCCACGGAACTCGCCGCAACGCGTTCGTCCACAGATTCGTCGCTCAATACGCAAGCTGAAGTTGATACCCTCAAGATGGCGTTTTATGACGAAACGGTCTCGAACTGGGTAACATTGGCAAGCAGCATCACGTATAAGAGCGCGAGTGGAACGATTGTCACAACCCCATCCGCGGATCTCTCCAATGTTTCGTCCGTCACGATCGCCGCAAACACGAGTCACTTCTCGACTTTTGCGCCCATCGTCTCAACGAATCCAAATGCTCCCGCGACGCCGACAGGTTTCTCTGGATCAGCGAGCGGTCAAACATCGGTGAGCCTCTCGTGGACGGCGGTGAACGAAGCGACGAGCTATGACATCTATCGCAGCGGTTCCTCGGATGGAACGTTTGCTCGACTCGGAAGCGAACCGACGGTCGCCGCATCCTCAACCGTCACCTATTCAGACACGGGATTGAGCGCAGGAACAGCGTATTATTTCAAGATCACGTCGCTGAATTCGAATGGTGAATCAACATCAACCGCGGCAGTCGCGGTGACGACGCAAAGTGCTCCGGCGGCGACTGTGAGCAGTGGCGGCGGCGGAGGAGGACTGTCTGCATCGGGCGGAACGTATGTGAGTCCAGGAACGACAGCGGCAGCTCCTGCTCCCGTCAAGCCTACGAGTACAACGACAACCCCAGCTCCGACGACGACAGCAGCTCCGACGGCACCAGCCGCAGCACCGATTGCGCCAAGCCCAGTGCCAGGTGTACCAGCAACCGGAGCAGCCAAACCTGTTAGTACAGCATCTCCGGCAACGACCGTCCAGAGCAAAGATCTCACTTTCTCGAAACTGCCAACGGAAGGAGCCGTGACTCAAGGCACGCCTGTGAAGTTCAACTATACCTATCAGAATCCAACGAAGACGAGGATGAAGGTACAAATCGTGAGAGAACTGCTGACCGCAGATGGAAAAGTCGTGCGAAGTGCGAAAGGCACCACGACACTAAAGCCATCAGGAGCCTATACCATGAAGGTTGTTGAAGCGATTACGCTCAAGCTGAAGCCAGGGATTTACATGGAATCCATCAAGGTGATTGATCCCAAGACAAAGAAGGTCTACGGATCTGGCACGTTCTCCTTCATGGTAGTTGCAAAGACGAAGCAATTGCCAAAAGCAGCTGTGAAGCCAAAAGCAACGGCTCCGGCAAAAGCGATGAAGCCAAAGCCTGTCAAAAAGCCGGTGAAGAGCACGAAAAAATAAGGAATAAAGGTCGAACGAACGCCGTCCAGATGTATATCGGGACGGCGTTAGTATTTAAAAGCACAAGCCGCCCGGTGTAGAGCCGGACGGCTGTGGAGAGAAGTGTACCGATTCCGTCGGTACGGTGGCGGCTATGCCGCTTGATATTTCGGCCGCGGCCGTCCCCTCGATGCCGAGTCCGGTCCCCACGCAAAGACGGGGATGGGGCGCGGCTT
>CAYIQM010000007.1:6740-17729 GCA_964365615.1 uncultured Gammaproteobacteria bacterium
CCCGAGCGTGGCGATGAGCGCGTCGCGATCGACTACGGGCAGATCGCCCGCGCCGATCCCGACCGACCCGCCCTCTTTCAAAGGAACACTACAGAGTGCTCCCAGCTCGATCGCTCGCGCCTTGAGAGCGCGGAGACTCGACACGACTTCCACTGCTGCGGTTGCGATTGTCATCATGTTGGACATGGTCACCTTTCCTTTTGGGGCATTTGGTCGTGCCCTCATACAAGCGGTGGAAAGAATCCACAGCTTGTATGAAGGCACGAGTGTGCATTTGAAAGAACAGCAGAAAATAGCATATTTTAGCGTATTTGTCAAGGCGACTTGTCAGAATCCCTTATATTCGCTAGACTTGCACCCAATTCTCTATGCCAAAGCAGGCTCTTGCATCCGTCTCTCGTTCAACCGTCAAACGCCGCGCAGGTTTTATTCTTCTCCTCGCGATCATCTCCTTCGTGTTCGCGTATCCTGCGGCAACCAATTTCATCATTGATGCGATCAATACGTCCGTTGGCAGTTCCCTTCCGCATCTCACGAAAAATTTTGTTCTCGGTCTTGATTTGCAGGGCGGAACGCACCTCGAATACGAAGCAGACGTTTCGAAGGTCACGGAGGGCGAGCGCCGGGGCGCGGTGGACGGCGTCCGCGATGTGATCGAGCGGCGGGTTAATTCGATCGGCGTCGCAGAGCCGCTCATCCAGACGGCGCGCGTCGGCGACACGTGGCGCGTGTCCGTCGAACTTGCCGGCGTTCGCGATGTGAACCAAGCGATGAAACTCATCGGCGAAACTCCCATCCTCGAATTCAAGGAGCAGAATACGGAACCGGCTCGCGACCTTACCGCGGAGGAGCGGACGAAGGTGGAAAACGCAAACGCACAAGCGTTTAAAAAAGCGCAAGATGATCTCGCGCGCATGCAGATAGATCCGTCCGTCGGTCTGGATGTCGGCTTCCTCAAGGGCAACGCGGAGCATTTGGAACTGGCCGATGTCTTAAAAACGGAACCCGTCGGCCTCGTCGCTCGCGTGATCGAAACGCCGGGGGCGTATGCGGCGGTACGGATTTTGGAACGTAAAGATCCGACGAAAGAAATCAATGGGCGACACATCCTGATTCAATATGCCGGTGCGAGACAGGCTCCGACGTCCATCACGCGGACGAAAGACGCAGCTCGAAGCGTTGCGGAGACGATTCGGAAGCAAGCCACGCCGAAAAATTTTGCCGAGCTCGCGAAAAAATATTCGGAAGAACCCGGCGCAAAAGAGAGCGGCGGCGATCTTGGATGGTTTGGCAAAGATGTGATGGTGTCGGAATTCGAAGTGCCTGCGTTTGCGCTTGGAGTCGGCAAAATTTCAGACGTCAGCGAAACGCCCTTTGGGTTCCATGTCATGTATAAGATACATGAGCGGGAAGTTTCGGACGTCCGAGTCCGTCTCGTACGAGAAAAGCGGACGCAAGCATCTGATCTCCTTCCACCGCAGGGCGAATGGAAGAATACGGCACTCACGGGCAAGAACCTCAAGCGCGCACAGTTGGATTTTGATCAGCAGATCGGCACGGCGCAAGTCTCATTGCAGTTTGATGATGAAGGGACAAAACGGTTCGCCGCGATCACGAAACGGAATATTGGAAAGCCGGTCGCAATTTTTCTTGATGGCCAGGCGATTTCTATCCCCAATGTCCAATCGGAAATCCCAAACGGACAAGCCGTGATCACGGGTAGTTTTTCCATTCCCGAAGCCAAGCTCCTCGCGCAGCGCCTCCAAGCCGGCGCGCTTCCGGTACCAATCAAACTGATCGCGCAGCAGTCTGTCGGACCCACGCTCGGGCAAGATTCCGTGAATAAATCGCTTACGGCCGGACTCTGGGGTTTTGCGTTCGTCACGCTCTTTATGCTGCTCTGGTACCGACTGCCGGGTCTTCTCGCGATCGCGTCGCTTGTCCTCTACGTCGGCCTCACATCCCTCATCTTCAAAATTCTTTCCGTGACGTTGACGCTCTCCGGCATTGCGGGCTTTATCCTGTCGCTCGGCATTGCCGTTGACGCGAACGTGCTTATTTTTGAACGGTTAAAAGAAGAACTGCGAGCTGGGAAGCCGTACGCGCTGGCACTTGAAGAAGCGTTCCGACGCGCATGGCCCTCGATTCGAGATGGAAACACGACGACCCTCATCTCGTGCGCCGTGCTCTACTGGTTTTCGTCCTCCATCATCAAAGGGTTTGCCTTAACGCTCGCGATCGGAATCCTTGTGTCTCTCTTCACCGCGATCGTCGTCACCCGCACAACACTGCGACTCGTCGCGACACCGCGCATCGTGAAAGCTCTCTCATGGTTCTTTCTCGCGAAAACGCCCCTCGTATGAACATCATCAAACTTCGTTGGATTTGGTATACGCTCTCGAGCGTGTTTGTTGGCGGCTCTCTTATTTGTCTTGCGGTCTTCGGCTTGAAACAGGGGATTGATTTTACAGGCGGGACGTTCCTTTCCGTCCGATTTGCGGGAGAGCGACCGAATCCAACTGACGTCGCACGCGCGCTCTCGACCTCTGCGCTTGGGGACATCATCATTCAACCCGTCGGACATTCAGACATAAACCTTCGCATGAAGACGATTGGTGAAGATACGCATCAGCAGATCCTCAAAACCTTTCAGGAAAAGTTTGCGACGACCACCGAGCTTCAATACAACGCAATCGGCCCGGCGATCGGAAACGAGCTGCGTCAAAAAGCGCTCACCGGACTCGTGATCGTGTTTCTCGCGATTCTTGCGTTCATCGCATGGTCATTCCGTCGCGTGTCCGCGCCCGTCGCGAGCTGGAAGTATGGCATGATCGTCATCGCAACGGCCTTTCACGATGTCGCGATCCCCGTGGGCCTCTTTGTGCTCCTTGGGCACTTTCAGAATGTCGAAATCGGAACGTCATTTATCGCGGCGATCCTCACGATCATGGGATACTCGATTAACGACACGATTGTGGTGATGGATCGAATCCGCGAGAATCTCGTCACATCGTCCGGTTCGTTTGAGGAGATTGTCGAGCGTTCACTCCGACAAACGATGCTCCGGTCGTTCAACACTTCAATGACGACGACGCTTTCGCTTCTCGCCGTGTATTTCTTTGGCGGAGAATCCATCAAACATTTCGCGCTCGCGCTTATCGTGGGCATTTTGACCGGAACGTATTCATCCATCTTCATCGCCTCGCCGCTCCTTGTCACGTGGAGCAGGTGGAGTGGGAGGAGGGGAAGGGTGTAGATCGTAGATGGTAGATAGTAGAAACTCATCGAACCTCCCCCTGTGTCCCCCTCCTTTTCAGCCCGCCCAAGGCGGGCAGAAGGAGGGGGAATTGTCAAAACCACCTCCTGCGGCCTGCCCGCCTTGGGCGGAATGAACAGGAGGGGGCAGGGGGAGGTTTGTATAAAAAAATTGAGACCGCGCCCGAACTGTCCAGATGGACAGAACGGGCGCGGGTCTCACGCGTGACTCGAGCCGTAGGCGCTCGAGATGGTTCCCTTCAGTGCGCGCGTGCTGGTTGGGGCAGCACCACTTGGAAGGGGAGGTCGGTGCGCTTCGCGTCGTGCTGCAAGCACCGCACCATTGCGTCGTGCTCCTGGCGGTGGAACGGGAGCGCGTTGTACCAGTTCACGAACGCGACGGCTGCTTCACGGGTGATGTTGCCCGTGAACTGGAGCGTCCAATTGTAGCTGTGCAGCCACGAACCGACCCTGCACTGCGCCCCCATCCGCGTCGTTTGGTATAGTACGAACAGGGAGTCCTTGTCGCCGAACCAGTAGCGACCTGGCTTAGCCGGGACGATCGAGCCGTCGTCCTTGAGCAGCCAGTAATAGCCGACGTTCCCCGACGACACTGTTCGGTAGCTGTCGTATATGTTGGACAAGACGCTCATGACGATGAGTGTCGCGAGAGATCCACAGAACGTCCAGCCGCCGATCGAGTGCCATGGCATCCATGGCATGCTCCCCTCGTACGCTTGGAAGGTGAATAGCCACGTCATCAGGCCCAGAAAGCCGAGGATGAGCCACTGGTAAGTGGCGATCTTCACGATCAGGCGCGTGTACTGCTTTTCAGGGAGCGAGGGAATTTTCATGGGACGGTACCTTTCTGCCCACAGGGCTATCTGTTATGAACAAGAACACTGTCCGTCGTGTAACAGACTACACAACTTGGACAGTACAAGATAACACTGTTTTTGGTTTTTGTCAAATCTCCGACCATTTCAAATGTGCAATTTGGCTAAAATAAGCTACATAAGGAGAATGACCTGTTTTATGCTATACTCTCCCCAATGGGAGATTTCTTCCAGTTTGATTGGTCGTTTTTAGAGAACGTCGGGAATGATCCGTTCCAGGCGATGTGGTTTTTTTTCGCAAATGGCGGATGGTTCCTGGTCCTCGCCGCCTGTATCTGGGGAGCGACGCATCTGTGGAAGGATTGGCGTCAACATCTCTTCAACTCGAAAAAAACATGGATTCTCCTGTCCATTCACGTGCCGCGAACGCACGAACAAACGCCGCGGGCGATTGAAAACATGTTCGCGTATTTCTGCGGCGCCCATTCGGAGAACAATTTTGTGGAAGAATGGTTTCTCGGACGCACGCAAGATACGATGACGTTCGAAATCGCTTCCATCAACGGCCATGTCCAATATTATATTTGGACAACGCCCGCGTTGCGGAATCTCGTTGAGGCGGGGATCTATTCCCAATATCCGGATACGGATATTTTCGAAGTGGAGGATTACGTCTCCAAAGTGCCCCAGCACTATCCGGATGAAGAATGGGATGTATGGGGATCCGAATTCAAGCTCACGAGACCGGATTTTTATCCCATCAAAACGTATTCGGAGTTCGAAGATAAGGTTTCCGGGGAATTCAAGGACCCGCATGCCGCCATGCTCGAAGCGCTTTCCCGTCTCGAGCTCGGAGAACAGGCGTGGTTTCAGATCGTCATCACGCCGATCGGGCAGAGCGAGTTTCATAAGAAATCTGAAACGTTGGTCAAAAAGCTCACCGGGCAAAAGGTCGAAGTGAAAAAGTCATTTGTCGAACAAGCCACAAATTTTCCGATGGCGGCACTGGGCGTGGTCGGCGATGCCGTGATCGGAAGAGATGAGCATGCAAAGCCGATCAAACAAGAAAATCCGCTCATGTCCAAAATGCTCCACATGACGCAGTCGGAGAAAGATATCGTGGAGGCGATCGAGAACAAGGCTTCAAAAATCGTATACAAATGTAAGATGCGTTTTATTTACGTTGCGAAAAAGGAAACGATGTCTCTTTCGCATGTCGTTCAGGGATTTTTCGGATCCATACGGCAGTTTAATCTGAATAACATGAATTCGTTGAAACCAGATTTTAAGAAGGTCGGGGTTGCGAGCGCGCTCTGGTGGTTCAAAGCGCGGCGAAATAACGGACGCAAAACACGGCTGATCCGCGCCTATCGAAAACGGTCGAATTGGGCTGGGCTCGCGAAATTCCATCTTTCATCCGAAGAACTCGCGACGCTCTGGCATTTCCCTCTCACGCTGCTCTCGAATCCACCGCAGCTCAAAAAGACGGAGACAAAGAAATCTCAACCCCCGGCGAATATACCGTTTGGATAGCAGATAGCAGTTGGTAGATAGCAGTTGGCAGATAGTTCATACGCACGACGACTCCCCCATGCCCATCGAATACACCCACGACCACGAGAACGAAATATCGATCTTCGCCGAGACGAATTTTCGAAATGCGCGGCGTCGCTTCGGCATCAAAACGGACGATCGGCGTCGTCATATCTATATCGTTGGAAAGACGGGCATGGGAAAAACGACGCTTCTCGAAAACATGGTGCTGTCCGATATCCACGCAGGCCACGGTGTGTGTTATGTGGATCCACACGGCGATACCGCGGAGAAAATTCTCAATTATATCCCGTCGCATCGCATCAATGACGTCGTGTATTGCAATCCGGCGGACATGGAATATCCGATCGGCTTTAACATCCTTGAGACGGTCCAAGACGATAAAAAACATCTCGTCGCTTCTGGCCTCATGGGCGTGTTTAAAAAAATCTGGCCGGACGTGTGGAGTGCCCGCATGGAATATATTTTGCAAAATTGCGTCCTCGCGCTGCTCGATTATCCGGGCGCGACGCTCCTCGGCATCAACCGTTTGCTCGTTGACATGGAATTCCGAAAGCGTGTGATCGCGAAGATTCGGGATCCGATCGTCAAAACCTTTTGGGTCGCGGAGTTCACATCATGGTCGGAAAAATACGCGACCGAAGCCATCGCACCGGTGCAAAACAAAGTCGGACAATTCCTTTCCGCCTCGATCATCCGCAACATCGTCGCGCAAGTGAAATCCACGATTGATCCGCGGCAGATCATGGACGAAGGAAAGATCCTGATCGTGAACCTGTCAAAAGGAAAGATCGGCGAAGATAATATGCGCCTCTTGGGCGGGATGATCGTCACGAAGATCCAGCTCGCGGCGATGGAGCGCGTGGATATCCCTCGCGAAGAAGATCGTCGCGACTTTTATCTCTTCGTTGACGAATTCCAAAATTTCGCGAACCAATCGTTCGCGAACATCCTTTCCGAAGCGCGCAAGTACCGTCTGAATCTCGTCGTCGCGCACCAATATATTAAGCAGCTCGAAGAAGAGGTCGGGTGGGCCGTGTTCGGCAACGTCGGGACGATCATCGTATTCCGTGTCGGCGCGGATGACGCGACGTTTATGGAAAACGAGTTTATGCCGACCTATACGCCGGAAGATCTCGTGAACCTTTCGAAATATCAAATCTACCTCAAGCTCATGGTTGACGGAGCGGCAACGCCGCCCTTTTCGGCGAACACGCTCGCCCCTATTGCGCAGCGCACGGGAAATGCGCAAAAGGTGATTGCCGTGACGCGCGAACGGTACGCGTCTGCTCGTTCGCTCATCGAAGAAAAAGTATTGCGATGGAGCGGGATGGAATCCACTGCGCCGACGGGGGTGTCGTATCCGGACATTCTGACGGAAGATGAACGAGCGACGCTCGAAACGTCAAAGAGCGAAGGCGGCGAAGGCGAAGCCGGTGAGAAGGGTGAATATCTCAAAATCTCCACGGAGCGACTTGCCGCAATCACAAAAACGCAACCGCAAAAAAAAGCGAAGCCGATGTTTCCGCATACCTGTACGCGGTGTGGAAAGGTTTGGGACATGCCGATTCAACTCGATCCCGCCCGCCCGATGTACTGCTCCGAATGTTTGCCGCTTGTTCGCGAAGATCGGAAGAGAGAGACAGGGCCTCCGACTTCGAAAAGCGAAACGAAGCTTCGGCAAACCTTCGCCGCCGTTGAACGCTCGACTCCGCACGAGATGCCCATCAGCGCGCGCAACGCAGAGCCCCCGGCGACCAAAGGAACAGTGAAAATTGTCATGCGCGAAGAACGGGAACCGCCGGAAAGTCTGCTTGCGGAAATGCGCGAGGCGTTCGGAAAACCCATTGAACGGAATAAAAACAAGCTGATAGATGATCGCGCGTTTCTCCAACCCGGTCCGCCGTCACCTCCGGTTGAAGGACAAAAAAAACGACGGAGAAAACGCAAGCCACGAGGAGACCGACATGCAGATGCCGTCCAGGCCGCGCCCGCGGCCCTCAACCTCGGCCCCCTTCCAACGTCTCCGTCCCCACCGATCCCGAGCGCATCCGTGTTCCTTCCCACCATCTCTTCCGTCCGTCCGAACAACGAGAACGAGGTACATCCACTCGCCCCTGGTCAACGAATTCGATTTTAACCACTTGCGTATATGGCCGAACGAATAGCTCTTACAACCGCGGATGGCGTCAATCTCATCGGAACGTGGTCGCCCGCGCCAACGGTTCATGGCGCAGCCGTCCTACTTCATGCGATGCCGGAAACACGCGCCTCATGGATCACGCTTCAAGCGGTGCTTGCAAAACACGAAATCGCGTCTCTCGCCATTGATTTGCGTGGTCACGGAGAAAGCATCCAGACCGTCGAAGGCGAAAAACTGGATTATCGCTCTTTCACGGACGAGGAACATCAGGGGAGCCTGTGGGATGTGATGGCGGCGGTCGAATGGGTGCGA
Organism: uncultured Gammaproteobacteria bacterium; assembly: GCA_964365615.1. GTDB lineage: Bacteria > Patescibacteriota > Patescibacteriia > 2-12-FULL-60-25 > 2-12-FULL-60-25 > CAITMG01. The sequence continues at coordinate 14,841 of CAYIQM010000007.1, forward strand.
AAGCGAGGGCTCGACCGTGAACGGATCGTGCTTGGAGGAGCGTCCATTGGGGCGAATCTTGCCGTCAAAATGCTCGCGGAAGAACCCCTGTTTGCCGGCGCATTCCTCCTTTCATCCGGCGGGGATTATCACGGCCTCAAGGTTCTCGAAGACGCACAGGCCCTTCTTCCAGAACAACAACTATTGATCGTGTCTGCGGAAGACGATCCACAGTCCTTTCCAGACAGTAAAAAATTGTACGAGAGCGCGCCGGTCGAACAAAAGCAATTTCTTCCGTATGCGGCCGGTGGACATGGAACGCATCTCTTGAAGGCGGATCCATCGCTGATCGAAAAAATCGCCGGATGGACAAAAAACGCGATTCGTGGCTAGGATATGCGCACCCGCGCTGTCCCCATCGTGGGTATGTTGAGTGCCATTTTTGTGTTCGGTGGTTTGGAGATGGTTGACGCGGCTTCGCTCGATCAACCGCCATCGGTACACATTGACACGGATCACGACGGATTGACGGACGAACAGGAAAAACTTTTTGGCACGGATCCGTTGCGTGCGGATACGGACGAGGATGGATATCCGGATGGGATGGAAGTCCAAAATGGATACGCTCCAACTTCAACGAGTCGCGTGCGTCTCGTCAAACGACTTCGCATCCATTTGAAATCACAGATGCTTGAACGGGAATTGGGTGGCATCGTCTTTGCGACGCACCGAATCTCAACGGGTCGAAAGGGGATGCGGACGCCGACAGGCACGTTCCACGTTCTTTCAAAAAAATCTCGCGCATGGTCTCGACGCGCCAAATTGTGGATGCCGTGGTGGATGGCATTTTCGTCGAATGGGCTCGGGATTCACGAGCTGCCGGAATGGCCGAACGGGAAAAAAGAAGGGGCTACCCATTTGGGGACGCCTGTCTCCGGCGGATGCGTCCGTGTCGGCATTGACGCGGCCAAAACCCTCTACGATTGGACGCCGGTTGGAACGCAGATCGTCATCATCAATTGAGCGTATGGCATCTCGCCACGTCATCCTGTGGACCCTCTGTGCGACCATCTTGTGGCCGTCCGTCATTTTTGCGAAGCCGATCTTGAAAGGGGATACGGATGCGTATCCACGCGCACCGGATGAATTTGCGTCCGCGCTGGTTCTGGATGCGGCAACCGACAAAGAACTCTATGCGTTCCAACCGGACAAACGTTGGTCCGCGGCGAGCCTCACGAAGTTGCTCACCGCCCTCATCATGATAGATCGGAAACCGCGCTGGAACCGTCGTATCTCGCTTCAGAAACGCGATGAAGTCGGCGGAGGACGATTGCGCGTTCGTCCGGGTGCAACGATGACGGTGCGAGATCTTTTCTACTCAAGCATCGTCGGCAGCGCAAACAACGCCACAATGGCTCTCGTGCGTTCGTCCGGGCTCGGGACAAAATCCTTTCTCCGCGAGATGAATCGAAAAGCGAAAACGCTTCACTTGGACTCTTCGCATTTCGTGGATCCAACGGGCATGAGCCCGAAAAATATCTCAACCGCGCGTGATCTTGCCAAACTGACGCAGGCGTCGTTCGCAAACCGTACGCTTCAGGAAGCTGCCTCCACAGCACGGTATTCGTTCGCGCTCGTGCGTCCAAAGATCACCAAGACGATCCATACGACCAACCGTCTTTTAGCCACGGATTTCGATTTGCGGATCCATGGGGGCAAGACCGGATATCTTGAAGAAGCGCAACATAATCTCGTCGTGCAACTGGAACGAAATCCACCGTCAGCCGACGCTCCGGCACTGCTCGTCGTCGTTCTCGGCGCCCCGAATACGAGCCGGATGTTTGCGTCGGCCAAGTCCCTTGCCGAGTGGGCATGGAAGGGGTATGAGTGGGGAGAGGGCAGACGAGAGACGGTAGACGAGAGACGGTAGACGAGAGACGGTATGAAATATCATATTCTTCTGATCCCCCTTTTCCTCGCGAGCGTCACGGTTGTTGTTGTTCGACGTCCAATCGTCACTCGGCCGACGCCGACGGTGAAGCGAACAGTGGACAGTGGACAGTGGGCAGCAGTCGCACAGCAGAAGGCTGGAACGACCAGCACGAAATCGGTGGCGACGCGAAAAATCATCAAGAATCGGCTTCGCGCGGTCCACGATCCAACGATTCTCCCCGGCGAACGGTCGGTCACAGTGCCGACGCTGATGTATCATTATATCCGGCCGATCACGCCGGGAATGACGACGTCGAGCCGTTTGCTTTCCGTATCGCCTGAACATTTTCGAGCGCAAATGGAAGAACTCGTGCGTTTGGGATACCACGCGATCACGCCGGATGAACTTGCAGATGCCGTTGAGGGACTGAAAACGCTTCCGACAAAGCCGGTGCTCATCACGATGGATGATGGCTATCGCGACCAATACACCGAAGCGTTTCCGATCCTCAAGGCGAACAACCTCCATGCGACGTTTTTTGTCGTGAGCGACTACGCGCTTTATCCATTGTATCTCTCACATGATTTGATACGTGAATTGGATGCGAGCGGCCTCATCACCATTGCCGCGCATACGCGTCATCATTCCGGACTTGCGGATCTCAAGCTGGAAAAACAAACGGACGAGATCTTTGGTTCCAAGAAAGCATTAGAACAGGTCGTTGGCCATCCGATCACCGCATTTGCGTATCCGTATGGAAATTTTAACGATGATGTGAAACGTCTTGTGCGCGAGGCGGGATTCCGCGTGGCATTCTCGACGCTCCTCGGTTCGGTACACACCACGTCAACGCTTTTTGAAGCGCGTCGGATCCGCGTCTTGGATGATGAATATCTCGAGCCGATTTTGAAGCGATTTAGTCGGTGAAGGATATGCGGCGTTTCTGGAAGCACGGCTTTACAGCATATTTCGCGTAT
>CAYIQM010000008.1:0-17603 GCA_964365615.1 uncultured Gammaproteobacteria bacterium
ACGCGGCTCGACTGTCTTCGACGCTGAGCTCAGACGAAGCGAGCTCGCCGAAGTCTGTCTACTCGTGCTTCTCTCGGCAACTCCTATCCTTTTCTCTTCCTCGCGGAAGAGTAACAAAAACATCTCTTCTTTTCAAGCCCGGCGTGGTATACTTTGTACCGTATGACATATTCGAAAGAATTCCTTGATGAAATGGCAAAAATGCAAGAGATGTTCGTGTGGGAAGCGCCGGCATGGGAACGCGTTGAACGAAGTCCGAAATGGTACTTGTGGATGGGTCTCGTGGCCTTTGCGCTCGTCGCCTATGCCGTCTACACTTCGAACTATCTGTTCGCGTTTGTCGTGCTCTTGTGCGTCATCATTCTTGTTCTCGCTGGCAACGAAACTCCGCAAAAAATTCTCTTTCAAATCGGCGAACATGGAATCGTCGCGGGAGGACGGATGACGCCATTCCAAGAGATTCACAATTTTGCAATCGTTTTTCAGCCGCCGGAAGTAAAAGTGCTCTACGTCCAATCGAAGAGCTGGATGCAGCCGCGTCTACGCATCTCCCTCGAAAATGAAAATCCTGTCGCCATTCGCGCGCATCTGAAGCGATACGTCGCGGAGGATCTCGACTTGCGCGACGAGCATATTTCTGATATCGTCGGTCGGCTTCTCAAATTGTAATATGCACACATATGTATGCGGCCGTAGCTCAGCTGGATAGAGCGCCTCCCTGCGAAGGAGGAGGTCAGTCGTTCGAATCGACTCGGTCGCACCACGACAAAAATGCCTCTTGAAGGCGTTTTTATTGTAAACAAAGAGAAAAACAGACTTCGTTGCGGTGTACCGATCTCAAATCCCTGCTATACTGCCGTTCATACGGATATTCACTCGTGGTCATTCAATCAGATGGGCGGCGTCATTGAGATCAACGACACATTAAAACTCAGACGCGGCGACGGATTCCCTTCGCCGATCGTCGCAGGCTGTCGGTACTCGTTTTCTATCGAAGGACGCCGACTCTACCACTTGAGCCCCATTCGCGTATTTCTTGTGGAGGAAATCGCAGGCAAGTGGAACTTCATCGGCCATGCCCTCATCCTGGAGCAAACGGTTGATGCCGTCCGCAACATCACGACCGGGGTGTTCGAGGTGGCGAAATGGTACTCACCCGAACATGCGCACAACTTGAACGAATACGACGCCCCCGATGGGAAAGGGCTATCCGTGGTTCCTTTTCACACTCCTAATGCCAGCGCGAATCCGGAGATCGTTTGTGCTCCCGCATCTCGAAGAACGCGTGCCGCTTCTTTCATGGTCGCGCCGGTCGTAATGACATCGTCAATCAGGAGGATATTGCGTGGCACCGTGAGAGACCCCACATCCCCTCTTGTTCGGAGCAAAAAGACTCCACGAATATTCGCAGCGCGAAGCTCTGGAGATTCGATGGTGGCTTGCGCGATCCCGCTGCCGCGATAACGATCCAAGAGATGGAGGATTGGCGTCTCAATCCCGATCGCTTCAACAAGGCACTCCGCGATGAATGTCGCCTGATCGAATCCGCGCTCGCGGACGCGCCGCGGATCCGTTGGGAGCGGTTGGATGACGATGTGATAGTTGGCGATGCGTTGACGCTCATCGCGATGGACACGCGTCCGAAGATAGGCAACAAGTGCCGGACGAATCGCTGTCAGACCCTTATATTTCAATGCGTGGATGGCGGCCCGCAACCGCGGATCGTGATACAGGCCTGTGACATCAAGGCGTTCGAACCCGTCATAGCGAAATCGAACACGCGAAACATCAACGGATGCGCGGCACGCGCGACACCACCATCCATCTGCCGTACGCGTATCGAGAGATCTGACACCGCAGGAAACGCAAAAGGGGGGAAATAGCGCGTTGAGAAATGCTTCCCACGTCTCACGCGCCATCTGTTGGAATTTTTTTTCCATGTCTCCCTTCTACCGCTGCCATATTGAGAAACAAAAGTCAAGGAGGTCGTAGCAGGTTACAGGTTACAGCCTTTTGACTTTGCTCTTCACTTCGTACTGTCCACTGTAACCTGTCCCCTAACCCTACAACCCCACATCCTTCCACTCAAGCACTTCGATGAGATAGGTTTCATCCGATTGCTTCACATACGTCATGCGTACTTCTTTTGCCTGTGCGCGGATCGGCGCGCTCGGCTCCCCCGCATCTTCACGCTGGATCGCTTGGACGAGCATGACAAGCCTCGCGTTTCCGAATTCCCCTTCGACAATCTGTGACGATACCGCGCGCGTCGAGATGCCAAATGCCGAGCCCGTGGCCGGATGTTTTTTTTGAAGCTCCGCCTGTTCCCTCTGCAGCACCACGCGGCCGTCCTTCGTCGCATCGAGCATGGCATCGCGATAACCGCGAAAGCCATCGCGATTTGATCCGGAACCGATCCGTTCAACCAGCGCACGAGCGTGATACTGCAAGAGCTCGCGCGCGACCGTTTCCGGCGACGCCGGCTCGAGCTTCGCGGGCGCGGGTGCCGTCTTTCCTACTGCCCCACCGGGTTGAGACGTTCGTGCCACGGACGGTCGGATCTCTCCGGGCAGATTCAGCGGCGATGTGGCGCGACGCTCCTCCAAAATCGGCGAAGCGATGAAATACAAACCAATCCCGACGAGCAGAAGCCCGCACAGAATGACGAAAGCGAGTTTGATGCGTTTGTCCATAATTTATGCTGATGGATTCCCCGAGGGCGCCGAGCCGAGCGATTCCTGGAATTCCTTTTTCGCGGCTTCGATCTTCAAGAGCTGGTTCGGATCGGTCGTGACGATCTGATCCTCGGTATATGACGCCACAACCTGGATCGCCGCGTGTTTTTGACCCGCAAAAAAGATCCCTTCGCCGCGACCCGATTCGAGCAGCAAATATTTTTCGGATTGCGTCAAGAGGAACACGCGCGCGACTAAATCGATTGAAGCTGGCGATTGTTTCAAGAGAAGCTGCATGGAGGAATTCGTGACGATCGCCTGTCCGTACGGCGATGTGAGAAAATCGTTCACGTCCTGCGTGATCGTCGTAATGCCCAAATAATACTTCCGACATCGCTTGACGAGCGCGAAGATGAATTTCGCCGAGTCCTCGTGCTGCATGAGCCACCACGCTTCATCAATGCAGAGGATACGTTTTTTTCGCTCGGACCGCACGACGTTCCAAATATAGTTCACGATCGTGTAAATCGCCATGGGTCGGAGCTCGTCCTCAAGATCGCGGACGGAAAACACGACGAGTTGATTGTTCATCTTGACCGTCGAGGGTGAATTGAGGAGTCCGGCAAACGTCCCTTCCGTGTACTTTTTTAAACGAAGGACGACGTCGCTTGTGCCCTCCATCCCCTCGAGAATGTCCTGAAAATCCTGCAGAATCGGCGGTTCAACTTTTGTGAGGTCCGCGCCGGGCACGATGTCTTTTTTCGCGTATGTCTCAAGGAGCGCGCGATCGAGGACCGAATCTTCGACCGTCGTGAGCTTGCCGAGCATGAGTTTCAACAATCCCTTCACCGTGATCACGGCACTTCGGATGATGTCTTCGACTGAGACCGATTCGCCCACGGGCCGCGGGAGGTCAAACGGGTTGATCTTCGCGTCCGATGAAAGTGAGACGTTGATGTATGTGCCTCCAACCGCGTCTGAAAGATGCTTATACTCCATCTCCGGGTCAATAACAATCACGTCCGTTCCGAGCATCATGGCGCGTAAAATCTCGAGCTTCACGGCGTAGGATTTTCCTGCGCCGGATGTCGCAAAAATGACCGCGTTCGCGTTTGGAAGTGAGAAACGGTCGAAGATAATGAGCGAGTTGTTGTGCCGATTGATGCCGTAGAGGATCCCGTTATCCGAGGTAAGCTCCGCGGACGTGAACGGGAACGACGATGCGAGCGGCGACGTGCTCATGTTGAAGGTGATCATGAGCTCGTCGTTGCCAATGGGAAGCGTCGAATTGAACCCTTGCTCCGCTTGAAAATACGCGCGTTTCGTGTAGATGAGCATTGAGCCGAACGTAGATTCGACCGTGTTCGAGAGACGTTCGAGTTCTTCACGCGACGTCGAATAGAACGTGCAATAGAACGCGAACTGAAAAAAATGTTCAATCCCCTGCGTCAGATCGTCACGCAACTGCTCGATGTCGCGGAGTGCCGTCTCCGTGATCGGATCGCGTGGCTTTCCGGACTCGGAATCCGTCGTGATCTGCGCTTCGAGGATGCCGACCTTCTTTTTGAGCTGCTTCAAGATCACGTCTGCCTTGATGGGGTAGAAGAACATCGAGATGTCCATCTGCGCGTTCAAATTGATGATGGGCGACGCCCAGCCGACCGTGACGTACCGCGGATAGGTGATGATAAAAAGCGTGCGCACCCACACGTCGCCGAGCCGCACGAAACCCGGATCGATTTTCATGGAGCTCGGCGCGATGAGGTCTTTAATCGAAGTGACGCCTTTGCGATACACGCGTTCTTCTTCAAGGAGGATTTGCTCCTCCGCTTGCTTGCGTCTCTGCTCCACTTCCGACGGTCCCCGCTTCAATCCGATTCCGCCCGCGGTGAGTGCCGAGGGTTCAAATTTTTTCTCTTCTGTGATCTGGATCGCCATACGTTATCCCTCTAATTGCAGCTTGTTCACGTCCGCCATACGCTGGCTTTCAAACAGCTCTGGATTGTAGACGGTGTACAAGAGCTCGATCAGGCTTTGCGTATCGAGCTGTGCGGCATTGAGCGACATGGATTGGAGCCCGGAGAGGATCGTGCTCACGCGCAGCATGAGCGACTCTTTGTTCTTGCGAAATTTCTCCTCCGTGAGCCGGATCGCAATCGTCGGCGTGACGATTTCCATGAGTCGCGAAAAAAATCCTTTTTGCTTGTCCGTGATCGGATCGAGTGGAACTGTGATAAAAAACTTTTTTTGCATAATCTCCGCGAGCTCCACGAGTTGCCGGATGTAGTCGCGATAATCACGAATCTGCCGCTTCAAAAGTTCATTCGTCTGGGTGCGCTCCGACTCGCCGAGCTTTCGGAGATACTCGTCAATGTTCATGCGACGCGACTGGATAAGGATCTGGATGGGAAAATCGAGTGCATTCAAAAACTGCATGTACGCTTGCACGATCGCGTTTTGTTCATCCACGGATTTGAGGGCGAAGTTAATGCTTGACACAAGGAGGACCGCGCGGAGCGTTCCGTCTTTCATGACGATGATGTCTTCTTTGATTTCGGCAATGTCAAGATAGCGTTGAGATGGCACTCCTGGTTTTGCTCCTGCAAGCTTCTTACTTTGCATATCTGAAAAAGTCTAAAGTCTAAAAGTCTGAACGTCTGAAAGTCTATTGAAAACTTCCTTGACTTTTGACTTTTGACTTTTGACTTTTGACTTTCTATACATCATATCTCTTCATCCGGCCGATACACGCCCCCGGTATTCACGATGAGCGAAAGATCGCGAAGACGGCTCGACTCGGGATGCGGCTTTGCCGCAGACACTTGTGTCGGCGGCGTGATTTGGCCGGCCTTCATCCACTCACGAAGCTCCGCATCCGTCGGGTGCTTATCCCACGTCCGGAGCGACGGTCGTACGCTCGTCTGGAGGAAATTCACAAAAAAAACGTGAAACGGCTGGCTGTTCACTTTGAGGAACCCAAACGTGCCCGCCATGGCGACGATGCCGATGGTCGCGGCGATGAAATACGGAAACGTCAAAAGTTTATACACGATAAAAACGAGAAACGCCGCGACCAGCATGATCAAAAATTGCCGCACGACAATGGATCCGAGGATCTGGTCCTCCTTGTCAATAAATTGAGGCACGATGAATTTTTCAGGCATGTGCTAAAAGTGTAACTGACTATTCAAGGAAATGACAGCTCCGATTTCGGCGGGCGAGAGCACATCTTCGCCGCCGTTCCGTTTCTCCTCCGCAAGAACCGCGACCGCCTTTCCAGATGCGAACGCATCGGCCACAAGTTTCATGTACGATCGCGCGAGCGCGGATTCCCTCCATGCCTTGATCCCTTCCGCACGAAGCTCGAAAGATTCTTGCCCCAACAGTTCGATTTTTTGGAGTATGTTTGCGACGGATGCGTCGGGAGTTGACCCCAACCGCCGGAATTCCGGGACCGTCAATGATTTCAATTCCTGAATCGGCCCGGTGAGCCGCTGTGGCGCAAACGCCACGTCATCGAGTCTCGGCTTGCTTGCGGATTGGGCGGCGGCGAACTCGGCCGTTGCCTTCGACACTTTCACGTCCGGCGACACGTCCGGAGATGGCGGCGATACGAGCTCGCCGAACCGCGCTTTTTCCGCTCGTTGCTCTTTCGCGTCAATGGGCAGTGGCTCGAAAGAGCGTTTGAACTTCTCGGTCAGTTGTGACCGCGCGACATCCTCCTGTTTCCGCGCAAGAATCTTTTCCGTATACCACTCCGCGTGCTCCTTCGCTTCGCGTGTGCGACGCGCGACTATTTTTTGCTTCTGTTCTTCGAGTTGCTCGTCCAAGCGGTGCTTCTCTTCCTCCAGAATGGACGCGTGCGCTGCCTGATAGCCGGTTTCGATCCACCGAGCGACAGATTCCGCCGTCGTCGCATCAAAACCAACGCCACCGACCTTCACGTCGCGCTGGAGCAGTTGTTTTAATTCAAGATTGTTTCGAATGTCGCGCAAACGCGACGAGATCGTGTGACGCAAACGCTGTTGGAGATAGGTGTCCTCCGGAATCGTTGGGAGTCCCGCGTATATTTCCTCGACCGACTTCTCGAGCTGCGTTTGCAGATTCACGGCCGGCGCAGGCATCCGTTCTTTGATCTCCCGGATTTCAACGTCTTCCGCACTCTCCGGCGCTGTCGCGTCTCGAACCGGCGATGCCTCTTGCCGTGCCTGCTCGGTCAGCCAATCCGCATATTCATCCTCCGAGAGGATCCGCGCGCCGGCAAGAAGCGCGTTCATGCCCGCGATCGTTGCATCTGCGCTGTTCGCGTCGAGCCCCAATCCACCGAAATCCGCCTGTCGCATGAGTACGTCGCGGACGTCTGGATCGGTCCGCACCCCTTTTTGCCGGCTGATGATGAGATCGCGCAGCCGTTCACGCATCTGCGCCCCCAGAAGCGAGAATCCGACCATTGCCGCGATTTCGGACGCGGCACCGGAATAGGTGAGCGGCTTCAAGATGACGTGGAAGGCAGGCAACCCCGCAGTTCCGATCCCTTGCTCCGCAAGCATCTGTGCAAGCTCGTCGCCGAACAGATCACGCAGAGGCCAGATGAGGGAGCGGAGATAATCCGTGACAAACGTCTTCCATCCCTCTTCCGTGAGCCGAGATGGGACGAATGCGACTTTGAGATCCGCAACTGCCTGCGACAGAGACGTTTCATTAAACAGTGCCTCCATCGTCTTCGAGCCGATGAGATCTTTTTCCTCATCCGTGAACGGCGCCGAGGATGTGATGCGCTCTTGCGCATTGGAAAATTCCGAAGAGAACACGAATGAACGCAACGCCTCCGGCATCTCGGCAAAATCCGTGAATGTTTGACGCAGCTTAGCCATACGCTTTTATGGCACCAGTTTGGACTGGAGGATCTTCTTCGTCCGAGGATCCGTTTGCAATTGCTTTTGGAGCCGATCTAGCTGTTGCTGAACCGCATTCAAAGGCTGTGACGATGGAATCGCGCTGAGCTTCTTCTCAATCCCTTTATTCACGGCTTTGACAAGCGCCACTCCTTTCTTGAATTCTTCATCCTTGAGAAGCCGAATCGTATCCGCAAAAGCCGTCACATTACCATGGAGATTGCTCGCGAGCGTTTCAAAAACGGCTCCACCTTCGGCCACGGCATCCGCATCCGTATTGGCAAGCATCCCAATCGCTTTCCGCTGTACGTTCACATTCGGATTCGCGAGCTCGGACACGGACTGCTGTATCGCCATGTTATGCGCAAACTGGTCCTGTGTCCTCGCATAGACGCCAGCCATGTCGTGCCCGAACACCCCGATCGAGGAAAGCCCATCTGCATTCAGATCTTTCATGATTCCAATCTGTACCGGTGTCCACCCTGTTTGAGGAGGCACTGCGCCGGAATACACATCTGAAATGGATCCGATTTGCGCCGCTTGAGGAGCTGTCAGTGGGCGGCCGACAAATTTTTGCGCAAACGCGTCGTGATCCGCAATCCCCGCGGCGTTGAGACTTGTTTGGAAAGTGGTTTTCTCAACCGGAGACAGGTTACTCGTGAACTCGATAAAATTCGACATCTGGCGGGGCGCGTTCACGGCTTGTTCGATCGTCGCGATAGATGCGTCGCCAGGGAATGCGCTGATCATGTGCCTCCGATCAGGCGTGAGCTTGTTCACGGGCGTTTTCTCGATAAGCTCCTTTTCCGGATCCGTGAGCGGCAGTTTCGCAAACGCCTTTGAGATTGCGAGGGATTCGGGCAAATCTTTTTCAAGCTGATTTGTGCCAGCTTCGATGAGCCTGCCCTTATCGCCGCCAGATCTGACGGCCTTCTTATAGACTTCCGTATTCTTATATCCGCCGACCATCGTGTTTGTCCGCTCATCCCATAAACCGTTATTCTTTGCCCAAGCCATGAGCACCGGCCGTCTCCCCCACTCTTTGGCTTGGATGCCTTTGCCGCTCGCGTCCTCGGCAAACAGATCGTTGATCGAACTCAAATCGCTATAGAGACCCGGCGTTTTCTTCATCGCCTCTTTGAGATCTTTTTCCACATCCGCCATCTTATATTTCTTTGCCGCGTCCATGCCCTGCTGTACGATCCCGCGCGCATCGCGGAGCGCAAGCTCTTCGGCGTGAGCCTTCACGAGTTGCCTATCGTTCTCGGTCAGATCTTCCGGTTTCTGCAATCCACGCGCCTGTAGCATCTGCTTCATGAGTACGCCTTCATGATCGCCATAGATTCCCGCGCGCCCATCCGGGGTCGTGACGAGCTTCGCGGCACTCGCTGCTCCTTGCGCCACTTCCTTCGAAGTTTGAAACACGCGGCCTTTGCCAAACGCCTGCCACGCTTTCACCTGTTCGCTTGCGGACAGATGTTTGATCTCTTTCTCAAATGCTCCACGCCGCTCCGTGGTGCGCGCGGCTCCGATGCCTTGGAGCTTGGCTCCCGCTCTCGCGAGCCGCTCACGGCCAACGATGCGTCCAAGCATGCCGCCCTGTGCCGCGGATGTGGTCGCGAGCCGACCGAAGCGACCAGAAATATCCGCCCGCTTGTCAATCGCGCCAGCTCCCTTCGCGCCCACATACGCGCCACCGCGATATAATGCGCGCCCGCTCCACACAGCTGGACCTCCCGTGGACTTGATCTTTTGCGCAAGAGCCCCGAGCTTCGGCGCGGCTGCCGAGGCAACGCGCACCGCTTCTTGCACGCCATAAAGCAACATGATGCTCGCGACGATGAATGATGCGATTTCTGGGGCCTCACCGGCTTTAGTGATGCCGACCCCCTCGATGATCGCCCCCGTGTTTGGATCCGATGATGGCGTATAGATATCTGCAAATGCGGACGTATCCCCTTGGATCGTCGCAAGAGACAACCACAGGAAAAATGCGACAATGGGTCCGCCGGTCAAAAACGCAGAGAGCCGCGACCACCATTCACCGCTAAATGCCGAAAGGCTCTTGCCAAGCTTATCCGGGAGCGCGAGCGTAAAAAATGCGATCGGCGAAAAGATGAGGAGGAGCCACAACCCCACGATGCGAACGAGCATGTAAATGAGGAGGATGAGAATGATCGTCAGACTCCAAGAGAGCATCATGATCCCGAGGAGGGACCCGATGAGCAGATGGCCGAGGGTCTGCCCGATATCGCCTCTTGTCCGCGCCTCTGCAAGCGTGTCAGAAAGTGCCGTGATTTTTTCAAGTTTCAGCGCCTTGATAAAGTTTCCGCCGGCCGCGGCCTGAAATCCATTGACGAAAGTCAACATAATCACCTGCGAAAAATCAATGAGCACGCCGACGAGCGTTCGCGAAAAATTGATGAGCACGGCCATCACGAGCAACTTGGGGAGCACCCGTTTATAGTGGAAGTCTTGCGGATAGCTGATAATTGTCGCGAACGCGACAACAAGGAGCACCACGATGAAGAACATGTTCACGACGTCGCGTACGAGGGTCCAGCCCGTGATGACGATGCTCGCGTTGACAAAATTGTTGTATTGCGCGGCCTTGATGAGGAAATCAACGAGAAGGATCACCATTGCGCCCAGAAACTCAATGACCTGCTGCAACAACCACCCGATCGCGAGCGCGACCCCATTCACCACCGCATCAACAGGCCCCCCCGCATGGAGCTGCGTCACGGCGAAGAAAATCCCAAGCGCGGCAACTAAAAATCCGGCGATCACAAACCTTCGATGATCGCGAAAGACTCGCGGGACCGCGATATGCATACTCTGGAAGAAGTATAACATAGATGCTAGACTCGGAGCGAAATGAGACGATCGCTGAAGATCAATTTTCTCGATGGAGACGCAGAACGAGCGGCTCGCCGCAGCACGATGCTTGTGGCGGGAGTTTTTACCTTGCTTGTCGGCATCCTCTCCGCGGTCGGTGCCGGAGCTTCCTACCGTTCGGCGACCAAAGGCGTGAGCGTGTTTTCCGAGGTGGGCAACCTGTTCTCCTTTGCGGATCTCCGTAATCTCGTGTGGAATGACAAAAACGCGAACTCGAGAGACATCTTTGCAACGCCGGACGGACGTCTGAACCTCCTCATCCTCGGAATCGGCGGCACAGGACACGACGGACCCGAGCTCACGGATACGAGTTTGTATCTCTCGTACGATCGCGCGAATAAAAAGCTCGGCATCGTGTCCATCCCTCGCGACCTCGCGTATCCGCTGGGTGATGGAAAATTTGAAAAAATCAACAGTGTGAATGCGTACGAAGAACTCGCCGCGCCGGGCCAGGGCGCAAAAAAAACGGCGGAGGCGTTTGCAAAACTCTTTGACATTCGCATTGATCGCGTTGTCAGAATTGACTTCAAAGGGTTTGAAACCTTCATTGACGCGTTGGATGGCATTGATGTAGACGTTGAAAAATCCTTTACCGACATGCAGTTCCCTACGGATAATGACGGGCCGAATCCGTACAAATGGACGAGCGTGACTTTTGCCAAAGGCATCGAGCATATGAATGGGAAGCGCGCGCTCACATATACGCGGTCGCGACATGCGGGCGGCGGTGAAGGATCGGATTTTGCGCGCAGCCGGCGCCAACAGCGCGTGATCCAAGCTGTGCGCGAACGACTTCTCTCCATTGGGACGCTTGCGAACCCGAGAAGACTTATGGATCTTTGGACCGCTGTCTCAAAACACGTGCAAACGGACATGAGCGTGTGGGATCTGCTCAAGCTTGCCCAAGATGCGGGAACCGACTCGAACCTCACGCTCACGAATCAGGTCCTCACGGACGATCCGAATGGAGAGCTTGTGGACGGCACGGTCGAGGGCGCGTTCATGCTCTTCCCACGGCGCTCGGATTGGTCCGAAATCCGGGCAATTCTCGCAAATCCGTTTGAGTCCAAACGACAATTTGCGGAGCTTCAGCGCGCAAAAGGGGTCCTGCTTGAAATAAAAAACGGCACGCTCAAAACCGGCGCGGCTGCGCTCCTGACGGCTACGCTCGAACGGAATGGCTATGAAGTGCTCTCGACGGGGAACGCGCGGCTGCGCACGTATGAACACACCGTGATTTACGACCTCACAAACGGCGCGCGCGTTGATGAACTCGCGAAGCTGAAAAAATTCTTGAACGCGGACGTCGCATCCGGTTCCGCGGCACAAGGCATCCTTTATCCCGACGGGAGCCGAGAAACGCTCACGGCAACCTCAGCGCAATTTCTCGTCATTCTCGGACAGTCCGGTCTGAACCTCGCCGACTCGTATGCCCGGTAGTACAACAGCGAGGATCACGGTTGTACGACCGGGTATGCCCGGTAGACTCCATCGCCTGCCGCGGATCGCGATTGTCGGTCGCGCGAACGTCGGAAAATCAACGCTGTGGAACCGTTTCACGGAAACGGGGCATGCGCTCGTCTCCCAGATTCCGCAGACGACACGCGACCGGAACTACGCTCCGGTCATCTGGCGTGGCGCGGAGATTGAGGCGGTGGATACGGGGGGACTCGATGCGGAACAAGGGAGTGAAATCGGCCGCGGCATCCTTCGACAAGCCGAAATCGCGATTCGGGAAGCGGATCTCGTGCTCTTTGTCGTGGACGTGAAAAGCGGCGTGCTCTCGCGCGACACGGATCTTGCCCGCCACGTTCGGCGATTAAATCCGAATCTCCTCCTCGTCGCGAACAAAACGGACAACGCGCGCGCAATCGGCTCCGCGTTCTCGAACGAGTTCTGGTCCCTCGGGCTCGGTGAGCCGATCCCCTGTTCTGCCGTGACCGGCCGTGGCGTGGGCGATCTGCTCGACCGCGTGACGCAAGAGCTGCTCCGGCGTGGCAAAACGCCGCAACCGATCGCAACACACGTCGGGTTACGTCTTGTGATGATGGGGCGTCCGAACGTCGGGAAGTCCTCAATCGTGAATTCCATCCTCGGCGAGGAACGTGTGATCGTCTCTTCCGTCGCGCACACGACGCGCGAACCCATGGACACGCAGATTGAGTGGAAGGGTGAGGCGGTGACGCTCGTGGACACGGCGGGAATGCGGAAGCGCGCACGTGTCGAAGCCGGACTTGAAGAACAGGCCGTCGAACGGAATCGGCAGGCGCTCGGCCGCGCGGATATCGCGTTCCTCATCATTGACGCGACAGAAGATCCGAAACGGCAGGACAAACACCTTGCCGGACTTTTGGAGGAGGCAACAAAGGGGCTTGCGATTGTCGTCAACAAATGGGATCTCATCGAAGGAAAAACGACGCGGACCGCCCATGAATATGAAGCGAGCGTACGCAGCTCGCTCCCCTTTCTCTGGTGGGCGCCGATCGTGTTCGTGTCCGCGACAACGAATCTCCGCACGGAAAAGCTCCTTGATCTCGCGTTCACGATCCGCGAAGAGCGACGCCGAACCATCTCGTATAATGCGCTCCAAAAATTTTTGAAGACGACCATCGCAAAAAATAAACCGCTCGCCGAAGCCGGAACCCTCTCACCGTACGTCCACGACATCACGCAGATCGGCATCGAACCGCCATCCTTCCTCGTGACCGTACGCGGACAAAAAGCGACGCTCCACAAAAATTGGCTGCGCTACTTCGAGAATCGTCTCCGCGAGAAATTCGGTTTCACCGGCACGCCAATCGTTCTCAAGGCGCAAAATACGGAGTTGCGATATGAAGAATTGCCGGAAGAGAAAAAGCGACGGGTCAGCCGGAGGAAGAGACCCATCGGGAGGAGAGTTGGAA
The DNA here is from genome assembly GCA_964365615.1 of uncultured Gammaproteobacteria bacterium. Lineage (GTDB taxonomy): Bacteria > Patescibacteriota > Patescibacteriia > 2-12-FULL-60-25 > 2-12-FULL-60-25 > CAITMG01. Next base: position 13,372 of record CAYIQM010000008.1, read on the forward strand.
GATATTAATTTCCCTCACTGTCACTTGTCACCTGTAGTCTGTCACCGATATGAAACTCATCATCGGATTAGGAAATCCCGGACGCGAGTACGCACGGTCACGTCACAATGCTGGATTCTTGACGCTCGACGCTTTCGCAAAGAAACTTTGCCTTATGTGGTCTACGGATGCAAAGCGCAACGCACAAAGCGCGAAGGGCAAAATTGACGGGACATCCATTCTCCTCGTGAAGCCGACGACGTTCATGAACCTCTCTGGAGACGCGGTAAAGGCCCTTGTTTCCTATTATAAAATAAAACCGGTTGACATCCTGATCGTCCACGACGATATGGACTTTGAGCCGGGAAAGATGGCGTTCAAATTCGGCGGCGGACACTCCGGGCACAAAGGACTCTCATCCGTCATCGAACGACTTGGAACAGAAGCTATTGCTCGCCTGCGCATTGGAATCGGACGCTCTCGTCCCGAGCGAACGAAACGAGCCGAGGTATCTATAAAACAATCAACGGAAGACTGGGTGCTCGGAAAAATGACGAAAGAGACGACGGTGGCCGTGAACCGAGCCACGGAAGCCATTGCGGATTGGGTGACGCAAGGTCTCACGAAGGCGATGAATAAGTGGAATTGACAAGAAATGCTTTTTCCGGCAGCGGTAGAAGAAGGACGTCCCGAAAACAAAAATTTCCCTGTCGTTATCCGATGTCTTATCAAATTGCCAAAACCCCTGCCAACACATGGACGCCGTCCTCTCTCGGTTGGCTTGTGCTCGCTTCATTTCCAGGCTTTGGCAGTCGAACGCTCCATAAGCTGAAACATCTCTTTGCGTGGAACGGCGAGGAGGCACTCCGGGTAACCGCGGAAACACTTGAGAGATGCGGATGTCGTAAAACGATCATCCATGACTTCCTCGCATATCGCAGCACGTCGCGTGCCGAAGAGCTGGCGCAATCTCTCGATCGCGATGGGATTGCACTTCTCCTCTTCAGGGATGAAACATTCCCGCCGTTGCTCCGACAGATCGCTGACCCGCCGCTTGCGCTCTTCGTTCGGGGACGGATGGATTTCTCGGACCTCGACGCGGTCGCGATTGTCGGGACACGCAGGCTCACGCCCTACGGAAAGCATGTTGCGTCGTGGCTTGCGGGCGATCTTGCGCGCGCTGGCTTTACGATCGTTTCTGGCCTCGCGGGGGGAATTGATGCGGTCGCGCACGAAGCCGCGCTCGATGCGGGCGGCCGCACGATCGGCATACTCGCGAGCGGGGTGGACAATGCAACGATCTACCCGCGCACAAACCTTCGGCTCGCGATGCGACTCATCGAACATGGAGGATCCCTCTTCTCCGAATCTCCTCCGGGCACGCTCGCGCTTCCCTTTACCTTTCCATTGAGAAACCGTATCATCTCCGGCATCTCGCGCGCGACGATCGTCGTCGAGGGCGCGGAAAAATCCGGCTCGCTCATCACGGCGCACCAAGCCTTGGAACAAAATCGTGAGGTCTTTGCCGTGCCCGGGCCCATCACGCATGCGCAATCGCGAGGGACGAATCGTCTCCTCTCCATGGGTGCCATCCCCTGCACCGGCCCAGAGGTCGTCATCGGAACGCTTCGCCATGGATACGAGCCAGCCATCCCACGCATGCATGACGTCACTGACGCAGAACGAGCGCTCCTTGATCTCCTCGCCGCACCGCTCCATATGGATGACATTGCGCGGCAATTGCATGCGCCGGTCGCGGAGATTTGCGCGCGACTTGTCGGCCTCGAACTCAAAGGACTTGTGACGAACGAGGGCGCAAACATCTACGCAAGATCAAGATACTGGAATTGACAATCAGCCTTGCATCTGGTAGATAGGACGTCTGTTCTGCTATTGTCTCGTCATTCTACGGTCTACGGTCTATGCCGCCTGTGACGGCACCCCGCCTACGAATGATAATTCAACAATGTGGCGGGGCCGTCTACTGTCTATTGTCTCTCCTCTCCCCTATGGATCTCGTCATCGTCGAATCTCCAACCAAAGCCAAAACGATCTCGCGGTTTCTCGGCAAGGACTACAAAGTACTTGCGAGCTTCGGGCATGTGCGGGATTTACCGAAATCCAAGCTCGGCGTAGACGTCGCGCACGGCTTCGAGCCGACGTACACCGTCTCTGTGGACCATAAGGCCAAGGTGAAAGAATTGAAAACGGCCGCCGCAAAAGCCGATCACGTGTTGTTCGCAACGGACGAAGATCGCGAAGGTGAGGCGATTTCATGGCATATCGCGCAACTCCTCGGCGAGAACCCGGAAAAAATCAAACGCATCACGTTTCACGAAATTACAGAGGACGCGATCACACATGCGCTTGCGCATCCACGCGCGCTCGACCAACGACTCGTGAACGCGCAGCAGGCGCGGCGCATCCTCGACCGGCTCGTTGGCTATGAACTTTCCCCCTTTCTCTGGCGCAAAGTGGCCAGAGGACTCTCGGCGGGTCGCGTGCAATCCGTCGCGCTTCGGTTGGTCGTGGAGCGCGAACGTGAAATTACGGCATTCATCCCACAAGAATACTGGTCCGTTGACGGCGTATTCACGACCTTTGATGGCAAACTCCACGCGCTCGACGGAAAGACGCTCGACAAGATGGCGATCAAAACCAAAGATGAGGCGGAAAAACTCGTCGCGGAAGTTGCGGACAAGCTCTTCACGGTGACAAACGTCGAAACGAAAGAACGGAAAACATCTCCTCCGCCGCCATTCACGACCTCGACACTCCAGCAAGAAGCGAACCGTCGCCTCGGATTTTCGGCCAAACAGACAATGACGCTCGCGCAGAAGCTGTACGAGGGTCTCGAGATTGGTTCCGAAGGTGCGGTCGGCCTCATCACCTACATGCGTACGGACTCGGTGTCGCTTGCGGATAAGTTCATTGGCGACGCATCAGCGTTCCTTCGCGACGAATACGGCGACGCATACTCGCTCGAGACGCCACGACGGTACAAAACCAAAGCCAAAGGCGCGCAAGAAGCACACGAAGCGATCCGTCCGACGGATCCGAAACGCATGCCGGAACTCTTAGTGCCGTTCCTCGATGCGCAGATGCTCAAGCTCTATCGCTTGATCTGGCAGCGCGCGCTCGCGACACAGATGCCGGATGCGCAGCTCCTCGGCACGTCTGTTGATCTCACGAGCGGCAGAGCGATGTTCCGCGCGACTGGACAGCGAGTCGTCTGTGACGGTTATCTCAAACTCTATCCGGATCAGGACAAAGACAAATATCTTCCGGAACTGAAACAAGGCGAAACCATCACGGCTGCATCCATCGAAGCGAACCAACATTTTACCGAGCCGCAGGCGCGTTATTCCGACGCAACGCTCGTAAAAGCGCTCGAAGAGATTGGCATTGGCCGCCCGTCCACCTACGCGCCGACGATTTCCACGATCATCGAGCGCGAATACGTAGAACGCGACGACAAGAAAAGATTTGCGCCGACGACGGTTGGGATGGAGGTGACGGATCTGCTCGTCAAACAGTTTCCGGAAGTCGTGGATTATGAATTCACCTCGCGCATGGAGCAGTCGCTCGACAAGATCGCGGAAGGCGAAATGGAGTGGCGGCCGCTCCTTGAAGCGTTTTACGGACCCTTTCATATGCAACTCCAAACCAAGGAAAAGGAACTTGAAAAAGAACAGATTGAACTTGCCCAGGGCGAGACGTGCGGCACATGCGGAAGCCCGATGGCGGTCAAGCGTAGCCGCTTCGGAAAATTCCTCGCGTGCACGCGCTATCCGGAATGTAAAGGCACAAAACCGCTCCCGGGCGAAAAAGCGCCGGCGGCTCCAGAACCAACGGACGAAAAATGTTCGGCATGCGGGGCGATGATGGTCAAAAAAATCGGGCGCTTTGGCCCCTTCCTTTCGTGTTCGCGCTATCCGGAATGTAAAACGATCAAGAATATCGAACATCTCATGAAAGATGCGGAAGGAAAACCGGTGATCTGCCCGAAGTGCACAGAAGGGACGATCATAGAAAAACGATCAAAAAAAGGAAAGATATTTTTCTCCTGTAACCGCTACCCGGCCTGTGATCAGGCATTCTGGAACCGGCCAACGGGCGAGCCGTGCCCCACGTGCGGATATGCGACGCTCACCGCAAAAGGAAAATCAAAAATCGTGTGCCCGAATGATGGATGCAAATATACGCGAGAGAGCGAAGAAGCGGCCTAAGCCGCTTCTTCCTTTTCCCCTTCT
>CAYIQM010000009.1:0-17446 GCA_964365615.1 uncultured Gammaproteobacteria bacterium
CTTGAAGAACGACTTGCGAATTTTCGGAGGGAACTTGCGCTATAAATCACCCTTTTGCTTTAGCTCCTTGATTGTCTCGTCAATGTTTCCGACGTTTTCTTCCCGCTCGTCGAATTTCCAGCAGATGTCCGGAATTTTCCGGAGCTTCAGCGAACGTGCGAGTGCGTCTTTGAGGTCATGCTGGAATTTTTTGAGTGCCTGCAGCACCTCGTCACGCCGTTCAAATGGAAAGACGGAAAGCAGTCCCACGGCCTGTTTTTGGTTTGAGCGGATTCTTGCATCCGCGAGCGTTACAAAGATTCCACGTGGGAACTCAACGGTTTCGGTGATCACCCGTGCGAGTGCCTCGCGAAAATGTGCGTTCCCTTGAGCTTTTTGCATAGGATGGCTCTACGGTAGCATAGATTCCGACGTTGTTCCTCGGGAGAGGAGATGTTACGCTCATTCGCACGTTATGCATCTGCGGCGATTGGAGCTACAGGGATTTAAGACTTTTGCAAAAAAGACGGTTTTGGAATTTATGCCGGTCACCGGGGGCCAGCGCGGGGTCACGGCGATCGTCGGACCAAATGGATCCGGAAAATCCAACCTCGCAGATGCGGTTCGTTGGGTCATGGGCGAACAAAGCTTAAAATTGTTGCGGAGCAAGAAATCCGAAGACGTCATTTTTTCTGGCACGGAAAAACGCCCGCGATCCGGGTTTGCGGAAGTGACGATGATGCTCGTGAATGATGATGAGAACGCGACCATTGATCTTCCCGAAGTCGTGGTCGCGCGACGGCTCTATCGCGACGGTCAATCCGAATATGAAGTGAACAAGCAGCCCGCGCGTCTTGCGGACGTGATTCTCCTGCTTGCGCAATGCGGGATCGGTCAGAGGACATACAGCGTCATCGGGCAGGGGATGGTGGATGCGGTCCTTTCCGCGTCGCCCGCGGAGCGGAAGGAGTTTTTTGATGAAGCGGCCGGACTGCGCGTGTTTCAACTGAAGCGTACGCAGGCCGTGAACAAGCTCGACGCGACGCGCGACAACCTCGCGCGCTCCGATGCACTCGTGCGCGAAATCGAGCCAAGACTCACGTCGCTCGAGCGTCAGGTGAAGCGGCTCAAAGAGCGCGAACAGATCGAGGCGGAACTCCGCGAGATCGAGCGGGCATACTTCGGTGGCGTCTGGATCGAACTGCGAGAGAAACTCGAGATCGCGGCCGCGGCGCATCAAAAAGCGGAGAAGGAATTTGCCACGCAAAATGCCGAAGCGGAAAAATTCGAACGGGATCTGGCCCTTCTGGAACGCGCAACGCCCGTTTCCACGGACGTGCGCGAGCTTCGAGACGCGATTGACGCATGCAAAGAAGAACGCGCAAAACTCCGCGAAGATCAGATTCGCTTCGAGTCGAAGCGCGAGATCTCGCATGCGCGAGGAGCAATGCCACTCGTTCCGTTCCCGCTCTCGAAGATCATTGACGAACTCGATGCAATCGCGAAAGCGCACATCGAGCTCGATGATCTGGTTGCCACGGACACGCCGGATCTGAAAAAACTTCGCGTGGTTCTTGCAAAACTTCGAGCGACGAGTGACGAGCTCCTTCATCGTTTGAAACATCCGGTTCCCGTACGAGGGGCATCGCAGATGGAAGACACAACGCTCGAAAAAGAAATCAAACAGATCTCGGCCGCGATCGCAGAAATGACGGCGAAGATCGTCGAGTTGGAAACGCGTCTCAAAGACCTGCTGAAGCAGGAGGAATCGGGCCGCGCGCATCTGTTTGAAACGCAGCGGCGGCTCACGGCCTTGCGTCATGACGTCCAAGACGCGGAACGAAAACGCTCGGAGGCCTCGGTTGACGTTGCGCGGCAGGAGACGCGACGGGAGGCGTTTTTTGCGGAGCTTCGAGGAACGGCGCCACAATTGGAGGTGGAGCTTTCGCAGCTTGCATCTTGCAGCTCGCAGCTCGCATCTGGGGGTCAATCTGAATCTGAAATCCAAGCTCCGAGCTCCGAGCTCCGAGCTACGAGTCCGGAGGCCCTTCATGCTCGCATGCAAAAATTACGATCCCAGCTTGAGTGGATCGGCGGCATTGACCCCGCGACCATCACAGAACACGATGAGACGAAGCAGCGGTTCGAGACGCTCACGACGCAAGCCACGGATCTGCGAGAGGCGACGCACTCGCTCGAAATTGTCATCGCGGAACTTGATACGACGCTTCGAGAGCGCAGCGAGATCGCCTTCAAACAGCTCAACCGCGAGTTCAACGCCTATTTCAAAAAACTGTTCGGCGGAGGGGAGGCAGAACTCATCCAGCTCGAGACAGAACCGGTTCAGGACGAAGAGGAAAACGTCATTGAAGATCAGAGCCGACAGAATATCGTCGGCATTGAGCTCCATGCGACGCCTCCGGGGAAACGTCTCAAATCCATCGCGCTGCTTTCCGGCGGCGAGCGCGCGCTGACCTCCATCGCGCTGATCTGCGCGATCATGGCAACTAATCCATCGCCATTCGTCGTTCTTGATGAGGTGGATGCGGCGCTCGACGAAGTGAACTCAAAAAAATTTGCGGAGATTCTTGAGTGCCTCGTGGATCAGACGCAGTTCGTTGTCATCACTCACAACCGGGCGACCATGCAGATGGCAAACGTCCTCTACGGCGTCACGATGGGAGAAGAGGGCGCTTCCCAGGTCTTATCCGTGAAACTTGCCCGGTAGTACAACGAAATGAACTCTCGTTGTACTACCGGGCTTGACACCCGTTTTCCCTCATGATGTAATTCGATCAGATCCTTATCAAGCGGCCTGTATTGGACCGTTTTTTCGTCGCGTTGGCAGCTCTTGATCACGAAAAATAAGGAGGTATCGGACGAACTTGACAGCAGTTCTGGGGCGTGATACAAAGGCCTATTCCCAAAGAAGCTTTCAGCAATCCGCGACCACGACAAGCATGGGATCTTTTTGCAGGGTGTCGCAGGTCTTCGGACTCGCTCTCCCCTGTAAAAAGGTTTCTTGGACGCGGATTGCTCAAAGTTTTTTTGGGAGGGTGGTCTACGAAATTACGAATAGGTACGAATAAACGAATATTCTGGTATCCGTAGATTCGTCTGTTCTATACGTACATTCGTAGGTCACGTATGCAAAAGGCAAAAATCATTTCTATCGTAGGTGATCGTGTCACCGCGTCACTCGAAGACGGTCAAACGCTGACGGTCCCGATTTCGGATATCGAAGGGTCTCCCAAAGAAGGGCAAGACATCGCGGTCATCGTCGTTGCGCTCGGGTCCGAAGATGCGGGTCGGCACAAACTCGCGCAGGATCTCCTCAACGATCTGTTGAAGGCGTAATATAGCGGCATGGCAGAGCCCGTTTTGCAATTTCAGCGCGTTCGTCTCATCTTCGTATGGATGAGCGTGACCGTTGGCGCCGTGATCCTCTTTGCGCTCCTCTTCGGAGGCGCGATGTTTGGCTACGACAGGCTGTATCAGAACAAGATGTTTCCGGGCGCGCGGATTCTTGATGTCCGGCTTGATGGACTCACGAAGTCTGAAGCGCGCGCGACACTCCTCAAGGAAATTGACGCGGAGCTCTCTAAAGGATTGCGTTTGACCTATCGTGAAAAAGAGGTCGTGCTGGATGCCGTAAGCGTTTCAACGGATCCGGATGCGTCGCGGGACCTGATTCGCATCTCACCCGATGCCGCGCTTGATCAGGCGTTTGCGCTTGGACGGATCGGTGGGTGGCAGAAACGGTTCGCAACGCAGATGCACATGCGCATTCTTCCGATTCAGCTCCTGCCGGATATCCACATTGACGAGCCGGCGATCCGTGATGCAATCCATCTCGCATTGCGAAAAGAGGTGACGCTTTCGCATAACGCGAAGTTCCACGTGGATGTCGGGACGGATCCGCCAACGGTTCGGGTGGTTCCGGAGCAATCAGGGGTCGAGCTCATCCTCCGTGACACATTCGCAGAACTCCGGCGACAAACAGAACGGTTGGATTTTCGTCCGATTCTAATTCGAGACAGGCCGATTGCACCGACCATTTTGGCGCGGGATCTTGAGTCGCTTCGGCCAGAGCTTGAGCAGTTTATTCATCGTCCGCCGATTCAGTTGACGTACGAACATTCCACATTCCACATTCCACATTCCATTTTTTTTGATTGGCCAACCGTCACCGGAACGCCCGGGGCGTTGGAGATGACGATTGATCCAGACGCCTTTGCCACAGGCTTGAAAAAGGTCGCCGGAGGAATCGAGACAGAAGCCAAAAACGGCAGTCTTGTGATCACAAATGGGAAAATTGAATCGTTTGTCGCCGGAACGGAAGGGATTGAAATAGACACGAACGCCATGTATCGCGCGGTCGCGGCGCAGTGGCCCGCGACAACGACATTCCCCCTTATTGTCCGGAAGACGTACGGGACGCTGCTCGGAGAAGCCCCGGCAGAGCTCGGCATCCGCGAAATGATTGGCGTGGGCAGATCGAATTTCTCCGGCTCGCCCGAAAATCGTCGCAAAAATATCGCGCATGGCGTTTCGCTCGTGAACGGCACGATCATCAAACCCGGTGAGACGTTTTCTCTTTTGAAAACGCTTGGACCCATTGACGGCGAACATAAATGGCTCCCGGAGCTCGTGATCAAAGGGAATGTCACGAAACCGGAATTCGGCGGCGGGCTGTGTCAGATCGGGACAACGACGTTCCGTAGCGCACTCGCATCCGGCCTTCCGATCGTCGAACGCCAGAATCATTCCTATCGTGTGCGATACTACGAGCCTGCGGGAACGGATGCGACGATTTACGAATCGAAGCCAGATTTCCGGTTCATGAACGACACGGGAGCGCACATCCTCATTAACGCCTACACGAGCAGGGATCGGGTGGTATTCGAATTTTGGGGGACGAACGACGGTCGTAGAATTGAACAAACGCAATCTCACATTTATAATATCGTGCCTCCGCCGCCCATGAAGCTCGTCGAGACGCTTGAGCTCGCGCCGGGAAAAAAGAAATGCACGGAGATCGCGCATGCGGGTGCCGACGCGTCCTTCGTGTATACTGTGACTTCTCCGACGGGTGAGGTGAAGAAAGAAACGTTCCGTAGCCATTATCGGCCGTGGCAGGCCGTGTGTCTCGTGGGCGTAGAGAAACTCTCCGTGCCGCTTGAATCCGCATCCTCAACGCTCTCCGGCGAATCGGCAGTCGGAAATTGATCTCAAAACGAATCTACCCTGCTACCGTCTACCGTCTACGGTCTGCTATACTTCAAACATGTCTCAATTCCTCGGTTCTGATTTCACTCCGTTTACGGAAGATGGCCAGCTTTCGCTTGACGTATTGCGCGATGGGGAAGAACTTGTGATTCGTTCTACAGTTGCTGGGGCGAAGCCGAAAGATCTCGACATTGCGATTCATGGCGACTTGCTCACCATCCGCGGCAAGCGGGAACACGAACGGGATGTCTTGGAGGAAGATTGGTATTACCGTGAATGTTATTGGGGCGCGTTTAGCCGCTCTGTCGTGCTTCCATTCGAGGTCGCAAGCGACTCAGCACGCGCGCGGCTCAAGAATGGGGTGTTGGAAATTCGCATTCCGATTCGAGAACACGGGAAAAAATTGAATGTGACGTGGGAGGAGTAGGGAAGATCTGCTATACTCTCCTCGTGCGTAATGCTGTCGTTGAACGTTGGAATTTCCTTACGAAGGAACAAAAAATCTCCGTGGGGATTCTTGGCGTTTGCGGCGTTTTTGCGATCGGAATGTCTCTCCTCACGTTTGAACGCAATCTGACCAACCCATTTTTGAAATCGCGTGCCGCGGTGCTTGCCGCGAAGTCAAAGCTCGCGCCATCGGAGGAAGATCGTGTTGCGGAACAGAAACGCCGTGATACGGACGGTGACGGTCTCTCGGATTGGGATGAGATCAACCTATACAAAACGAATCCAAACTTGAGAGATACGTGTGGCGACGGGATTCCGGATAACATTCGCGTCGCGACGGGCAAGAATCTCACGTGCGCCACAAAAGGAGCTGGAACCGGAGCGTCGGAGCTGGATCTCACGAATGTTCAATCTTCCTCTACCGCGCTCTTTGGCGTTCAATCCGTTGACCTGTCCGCGCTCGTTGATCTGGAAGCCAGTCGGAGCGCGGGGAACTCAACAGGCATCTTGCCGCGTGATCCGGCGGCCATCCGCGCCGCGCTCGCGGGACGGATTGAAAAATCAAAACTTGCCAAGATTTCTGACGAGACGCTCCTTGAGCTCTACGACGAGGCCATGGCGCAAAGCCGTGGGGAGGCGGCTACGACGACCGTTCCTTCGCTATGATGCGCGGCGTCTCTTGGTTCTCTCGAATTGCCAAGGTGGCCTGTGCGGCTGCGTGCGGGATGCTGCTTTCTTTGAACGTCGCCGTTCCCATAGCGCTTGCGAATGTAGGAGGAGCAGCTCCGAGACCACAATATACTGACCCATTCAGCGGTGGGCAAAATGCGGGTGGCGGGGCGTCAAATATTAGCGGGCCGGGGGTCTATCCCTGCAGCGTGCTTGCGCTTGGAACAGGTACAGTGAACGAGTGTCATTTTTACGAGATCCAAAAAGATCTTCTCAAGCAGGCGGAAAATCATATCTTGATCGCGTTTATCAAAGCACTCTTGACCTTGATGACGTACATGACGCAAAAGATCGCGGAGAATGCGGCGCAATGGGTCCTACGCGGAGGCAAGGGAGGGGTGGAATATTTTTGGAGCAAGGAGTTTGGCGGGTTTCTTGAAGATGTTGTTAATGACTCGGCCAACGTGTTCGTTGACCAGTTGAACGATTACGCAAAAACCGCTTATGGGTTCAATCTGTGTACGCCGGTCCAGCCGCTCGATCTGCAGCTCGCGATCGGGATTCAATCCAATATCATCAAGCCGAAGCCTGTCACCTGCGGCTTCCAGCAGATCCGCGCGAATTTTGAGAATATCGCGGCAGGGCTCACGACCGGCGAGCTCCTCCCACGCATCAATGCGAGTTTTAAGACGGACAAGAGCGATTTGAGTGTGAGTTTGAAATTTCATCAACTCGCGCTCGCGGAGCAGGAGAAAAAAGTGAACGCCGCGATTTTGAATCGCATTGAATCTAAAGGGTTCAAACAGGTGACGGATTTTATCAGCGGAAAGATCAAAACGCCCACGGAGATCGTGCAAGAAACGATCAAGCAGTCGAACGCCATCAAGCTTCATAATCAAGCGAGCCGCGACCAGATGCAGATTGTTGCGCAGGAAGCGCTCATCTTGGGCGTGAAGCAGCTTCCGCTCATCGCCGGATCTACGTTTTTGAATACGCTCGCCATTGGCGCGATTACGAAGCTGAATAAGATTTTGGGCGGCCTTGCCGGTGCTGACTACGGTGGAACGCGGGCAAACCTTTTGAATCCAGAAGCACAATCATCTGCCGAAGGCAGTCGTCGTCCGCCGATCGTTTTTTCTGACATCGTGACCGCGAACGTGTTCAGTCAAGATACGCAGGATTTTGTGCTTGAACTCTCATCTTGCCCGACCCCGCGCGGGCTTTGGGGATGTTCTATGGACGAAGCGTTTGCCGCATCTCTGCGACTCTATGACGAATCCGGAGGATTTACCATTGCACGGGCTGCGGGGCTCGGTGGTCGCAAGGAAACGTCTTTCTTACATCTCGATTGGGAGCTCATTCCGGAAACGGATACAAAGGAAAACAGGGATCCCGGATGCTATCAACGTTCCTATTGCGCGGCAAACCTCGCTAAGCTTCGATTTGCACGCATTATTCCGGTCGGGTGGGAGCTCGCGGCCAATTCACCGTTCAACAAAAAAAGCAATGGAAAATATGTAACACTTGGCGAAGCGATCCGCGGTTTTGATATCTGTAACGACAAAGGAGAGATTGATCCCGCACACCCGTGGTGCAAGCTGATTGATTCTTCGTGGGTCCTTGCCGCGCCTCCGTTTCAATGTCGCGTAAAGGGGTTTGGTGAAACCGTGTATCAGATGGATTTTCCGCTCCGCGTGCAGGAATGTTCGGATGCGGTGTCTTGCCTTCGTCGCAATGACCGAGGCGAATGTGTTGGCGGATACGGGAGCTGCTTGTCGGAACGGACGGTTTGGCGGTTTGGCGCGGATGCATGCGAGGAGCGATATGTGAGTTGCCGTACCTACACGCGACGAACCGCCGCGGAAACGGTTGGCGGCCTTGAACGCGCCGAAGCCCCGAACGGAGCCGGCAACGTGTCGTTTTTGCGCAACACGATTGACTATGGAAGCTGCAACGCAGACAACGTGGGGTGCATGGTCTATGCGACAACGCGGGACACATCCACGGCAGACCAGAGGCGTTGGAAGGCTGGGATCACGCCCGGGAAGCTCGCGAGCGGCGGAGTTTTGACGGGCGAACGAACATACATTGATGCGACGATTGAGTCGTGCGACGCGTCACAAGATGGATGCACGCGTGTGCTCCGCATCGCGGCCGGTGAACCTGCGCTGAATCTTGTCGAAAATTCGTCATTTGAAACGCGCCGTCCGGTGGATGAAAAGAAGCTACTCGCGTGGGAGCTGCGGTTCGCCGCGTGGGAGCCGCTCATCCTGTCGAGTTCCGCATTCAACGGAAATACATCTGTGGATTTTCCAACGCTCAAACGGATTTTCCAGCGCATCACCGTCGCACCGCTCCGAAATTATGTCGTGTCATTCTACGCCCGCGCGAGCTCTGGCGTGACGCCGTCCGTTGCAAAGGCATTCCTTCAATTCAAGCAAGCGAACGGGAAGGACGTGCCGATTGGCACAAAATTTTATCGTAACGCGGCCACGTGCGACCCGTCAAGTACGGATTCGCGGGTCGTCATTTCGAGCAAAGATCTGGCGAGTGCGTGGAAGCGGTTCACCTGCGAATTCGTGACCGCGACAAGCACGGCGAGCGTCGAGTTTGAGGTTCAAGGCGAAGGCGCGGCGGTTGATGCGGTACAGCTCGAAGAGGGAATGCGCGCAACAGATTACACTCCAGGCCTCGGCACGGGTCTCGCGACCGAACATCTCAAATTGGCACCGGAAGAGCTTGGGTGCGACGGCGGCCCCAAAGACCGGAAAGAATGTGCAAACTATGCGCGCATCTGCCAGCAATCCGAAGCCGGATGCCAAGGGTACACGGACGCAGGCGGCGGCGATACGACGGAAATCCCGGCTATTATTAGCCGCGCGGATTTCTGTCCGAACGAGTGCGTCGGATATGCGGAATACCGGAAGCTCCCAAGCGCATTTGATCTCACGCGCGATTCGATTGATGATTCGGTCACCGATCCGCTCGTGGATCTGAAGGACGACACGATCGCGACCTTTATCCCGAAAGCCGCGAAAAGCTGCACCGCGGAGAACGTCGGATGCGAGGAGTTCACGAACGTCGAGGCGGCAGCGGCGGGTGGGGAAACAAAGGGCACGTTCAATTACATCCGCGCATGCGAAAAGCCAAGTGCGAACACGCGAACGTACTTTACTTGGGAAGGATCGGATACGACGGGGTATCAGATTAGAACATGGAGCCTCATCCGCGACACGACGGAGAAGAATGAGCCGCCAAAAGTTTTGCGCAAGGCAGGCCCGGATGGGATCGTAAAAAATCGCTCGAATTGTAACGAAACGAGATGGAAGGCGGGAACGGATCCGGACTGCCGTCAATTCTACGATGAGACTGGGCATCCGTCGTATCGCTTTTTTTCGCAGACCATCGTCTCGACTCCAGACTGCCGTATCTACAGGAAGAACAAGTCGAGCTTTAACGACTGCGAACTGACGGGCGGCGTCTACACGATCTCGAACGGGGACTGCCGTTATTCCTTTCTTGCGAAAGAAAGCAATTCCTGTTCGGCCGACGCGGCCGGATGTCGGGCCTACATCGGCACAACCGGGCGAAATAGCGCGTCCATCTTCCACGAATCGTTCGCCGGAGCGACATTGAATCCGGCCATCACGCTCGAAATGTCGGTGAAGGATCCACTTTCTTCCGAAGCCCTCACCGTCGGAGACAAGTCGCTCAAGCTTTCAGGCTCTGGAAAGCTTGGATTGAGCCTCACATTCTCGTCTGCGACCGGATCCATCTATACGATTTCATTCTGGGCAAAAACCACGTCGCCGACCCTTTCGTCACGAACGGTCACGCTCAAGAGCGATGGATTTGAAAAGACTGTGGTTCTTGAAACGGATTGGAAGCGATATGAGGTCGGCCCGTTTACGGTCAAGAAGACGCCGACGAGCACCATTGTGATGTCGAACCTGCCAAACGTGACATTCATTGATGAGATCAATATCCAACGCCAGCAGGATATCGTGTATGTGAAAAAAGATAGTTGGACCACCCCCGCGGCGTGCGATGAGACGATCGAAGGAATCCCACAGCCGCGCGCCATGCTCGGATGCCGCGAATATCGCGATCGAAATCGAAGCAGTTGGGATGTTCGTCAATTTTCTCGCCTCTGCCGTTTTGAAAAAATCGGCTGTACCGCTTTCGTAGATACGCGCAATTCCGCGAGTCCGTATCCGCAATCTTTTGTGCTTTCCGGAATTGCGAAGCCAGATGCCAAGCCGCTTGCAAAGGCATGGGACGAGCTCTACGCCGGCACGGTCACGACCACGCGTCCCGCAGATCGGTACGTCTACGTCATTGACGAGCCCGCGGTACGGTGCGATGCCGCGAATGCGTCGTGCCGCGGATTCGGAAAGCCGAAGCTCACACCGTTTCAGACGCTCGATCCGGCGCAGCCATTCGAGACCGTGTATCTGAAGGACGACATCACAAAGTATGTGGATGAGAATAGCGAGCTACAGATGCTGTGCCGCCCGAGCGAACTCTTCTGCGAAAAGTTCACGGCCGAGACGCCGCTTTCCGGAACGGTGACGTCGTATTTTCGTGATCCGCACGAACATGTGTGCGAATGGCAGGAAAAAGTGACGGTCTCGGCAAGCGTAAAGCCAGAGGCGAGTTATCCGAAAGCCCAGTATTCCGGATGGTTCGTAAAAGGCGCGCCGACTCCCACCCCGTGCTATCCGGAAAAGGTGTCGCGTGGGAATACTTTTCTCGCGGAATTTTCCGGATCCGATGCCTATCGGGGATGGACATCGTCGTGTCCGGAAGATCAAGCGGAATGTACGGAATTCCGTGATCCGAACGACGCATCCGATCCGCTCCACGCGCGCGGCAAGCCGTATTACTTTATCAATAATCAGCGCATTGACCGCGCGAGCTGCGGTGGAAAAGTAGACCTGTTAACCGGATGCGCGCTCTTCCGCGACATGAGCGACAGTCGCACCCTCTTCAGCACACAAGCGACCTATAAGCAGTTTCGCGATGAGAGTCAAAATCCCGTGTCGCCGATCAATTGCACGACAGATCCAAAAAATCCAACCTGCATCAAACTCTCCTCTTTCGGCCGATGCACGAACCTCTCGGCAAAGATCGAAGGAGATGCGCCGCCAGGATCTTCTTTGAGAGTTGCAGATTATATTAAAGAGAAAGAAGGAGCCTCATGCGTGAAAGATGCGGAGTGTTCTGAAAAAGGGATTAGTTGCATCATCAGTTCAGATCCATTGAGGTATACAAATTGTAGGGCAGGAGATACGAAATGTACCGAGCAGTGCATCAGTAGTATAGTATACCCAATACGTACAAATTGGGATATCAAAGGGAGCTGTCGTTTTGATCCGCCGAATGACGCGAATCTTGTTTTGAAAGTAAAACTCGATCGCGATTGCGCAACATGGCTTGGCTGTTCCTCAGGCGAAACCGTATATGACACGGCGCAAGGGTCGTATGTGGATCTGTGCACGAATTTTGCCGTGTGCGATCAGACGTTCGGAGCCACGGGAAAGAATTTTTGCGCGCATTACATTGATCGGGATCCGCGCGCGACTCAAACGGCAAATCCATCCGTGTATTTTGAACCGATCCTGCGCGAAGGACGCTTTTTCGACCTCCGCACCTACACATCGCGACCGGTCGGATTCGGGATCGCGGATTATTCCGGGAACGCCATTCCAAATCGTTTTCAGATCGCGGATTTCGTGACGCGCCGCGTTGGCTATGAGCTTCTTGTGAATCGGCCAAATGCGCGTGACAAGTACATTACGGATTATCGTCTCGTCGCGGCCGTGCCGCTCTA
Source organism: uncultured Gammaproteobacteria bacterium (assembly GCA_964365615.1). Classification (GTDB taxonomy): domain Bacteria; phylum Patescibacteriota; class Patescibacteriia; order 2-12-FULL-60-25; family 2-12-FULL-60-25; genus CAITMG01. Next base: position 12,158 of record CAYIQM010000009.1, read on the forward strand.
CACGGGAACCAAGGCAACGCTCGGCGGTGTTGATGGGAGTCGGCCAGCACCGGAGCGCGAATCGCCTAACGGGGCGGTTCGGTACACGGATCCGAAGTTTTCGTACTTGAATTTGTGTCAGCACAAACAGACGGGTCAGATCGGGTATTACGTCGCGGAGAAGGGTAGCGACGTGCCCAAAGAAAAAATCAAGCGTTGCTACCTTGCAATTGACACGCCGTACACGCAAAACGTCACGGACGTGTTCGGCGAGGGCACAAAGGTGAATCCGCGCAATGCACAGCTTCTTGCCCAGCAGTTCGAACAGCTCGCGGATCCAAAGGCGGATCAGTCGCTTTCGCAGGCGTTTCCGCCTGCGGAGTGCAAAGCGCATCCGGATGCGTCCTCACCATTCGGGAGCCAGTACATTAAAGAGTGGGATTTGTCATCTGATCCGCCCAAGCCGCGCGCGTATGCGCCTGGGTATGCGAACGCGCCGTATTGTGAGTACGGCGAAGATTGCGCCTGCACGTATCGCAAAGTGTCGTACGGAGGCGCGACCGCAAAATACTACACGCCGTTTGGCCAGCCGCCGCCGTCAGGCATTTGCATCGGCGGCACGCGAGCCGGCGAAGCGTGCGTGCCGGATGCGGTTGCGGCAAATTCAGGTGTCCCATCCGTGACCACGGAAATTCCGCCAGCGAAAGCTGGGGAGGAGGCGAAGAAATCAACATCGCGCGCATCTGAATCGAGCGGAAAATCGAATGAGACATGCGGGCAGAGCGGCACATGCCAGCCCATTGAGTCCGTTTCTATCATCCGTGGACAGTTTGGGCAGTGTCTCCAGCGCGATATTTCTCGCACCGCCGGATCAACGGAACGAAATCCATGCCTTGTGTGGAGTCCGTCGCCGATCTTATTTGGTCAGACGGACGCCTATCACTTTCAGCCCACAGCCGGATATCTTCCACCGCAGAACGCTGGTGAATATTATTGCGTTGCAGGCGCCTTGCCGCCAAAAGCCGTCTCGCCACAAACCGACAGTAATTGGTTCGTTCTTCCCGGGGCATTGAGCAATTTCCATTTCGATGAAGATTTCGTGTCGAGCGGAGACTGTACCCTCTGCGAAGGGAGTAAAGCAACATTTATTGATGGGTCTCACGCGGAGGGAGGCGACATGGGGAATTGGTGTGAAGATGCGGATGATTTTGAGAACGCGGGCACTGGGAAACTCTCCTCCGTTGCCGCAGGCGCTGCGATTGGAGCGGCCGCGGGTTCGGCCGCTGGGGGCCCCATCGCAGGGGGCGTTGGCGCGGTCGGAGGCGCAATCGCGGGCCTGTTTGTAAATTCCGGTCACATGATTGATACGGGCGCGGGTCGTTGGATCATGACCGGCCGTGGATTTGATCAGAACTACGCGGAATACTTCATCGGATTCAACAAGAAGAAATGGGCGAGCTTTCTGTTTGGTGGCGCGGAGCCGAGTGACGACACGCAGATATTTAATGCCTTAAATGAGCGAAATTTTTCGTTTTTTTCCTTCGCGCCTATCGACAACCCGAATGGCCGTGGGTACATGGAGTGCGCCGTGACGCCAGAGTGGGTTGACGGCGTCTCCATTGAGAATTCAAACGATGACGATCAGCTCGTGAGCTCGTGGAAGGCATGGCTTTCGGGATTCAATCAGAATTTTACGAGGAATCTCACTCCGGACACAGCTGCTTTTCTGATGGATACAAATGGCAAGCTGATCAAGCCGCCGTGCGAGTATCCTCTTGCGGATAATCCGGCTTATACCGGTTGTTATATCAAGTATTGGCAGCTTGACTATCGGGCGGAAGGTGAAGAAAAATTTCTCATGCAGGAAATCACAGGCGCGCGGGCATGGGTTGTGGGCGGTCGTGGCGCCTACTACCGACGTCAGACGACGGCTTCAAAGCCATTCTTCTCCATTCGTGCCGTGTTTGAAGATGGAAATCAATCGGAAAACAAAAAAGATCCGGAGGAGATGAATCCGAAAAAACTTGCTGGACCGTTTCGGTTTATTGGGTGGTGGATCACCGCATCTGTTCCGGGCACGAATTCCGAACGAGCGCTGTATCTCAATATGACCATCGGTCATGCGGATATCTGTCGTGAGGTGGCGCAGGTTGTTGCGCCGGATTCGCGCCAGGATGCTGCTTACACGGATCGCGTCTGGCAGAACGGACAATATGGTTTGCCACTTTTGGGATATGTATATAGTAGCGTGAATACGCCATTTGGTTCTGCGCTCCACACGAGGCCGATTGGAGGCACTCCGGACAATCCGGATACGAGCCCTCTGTTCCAAACGCGAGGCCGCATCCCCGGACTCGCGAGCAAGCTCAAACCGCCGACTTTTGTCGGATCGGGTCTTGAGTATTACCGTCCTTCTTCCGGAAAGACGCCGACGCCGACTGCAAACTGGGCGTGGCTCACGAATGTCTTTGCGCGCATTTATCGCGTCTATCGCTACTACGACCGTCCTGTGTCTGATCTCGATTCGTACGCATGCATCGAAGGTCCGCGGTTTGGTGCATTTTGTCCGGACCCATCCGGAGATTCGGATCCAAAAAAGACCTCACAGGAGTATTGTGGCATTGACGGCAAGTGCAATGAGTTTTTCGTGGATCAGACAAAAGCGTTTGCGCGATGTAATGCGCTTTCCGGTGTGAATGCGGGGTTGCCGTGCGGGAATGCCGAGTCAGATCAAATCGGAGGCTATCACGCATGCCACAATGCACCCATGAAAAATATTGGCGAAGGGAACATTGAGCCGCAATATGTGGCGTGTACACTCAATGAGGAAGATGGATGGAAGGCAGAAGGGACCACACATTGGAGGAAAGGAGCATCTGTCGTGGTGAAAGAAGCTGCCTTCGAGGGAGGTGCGTTCGTATGTGCGCCTGGCTCCGTAGATCTCAATAGAGGCTTTACTGTTAAGAAATGGGGAGAGTTGCAAACATGTCGCGATCCGGGCAATCAAAGGTCAAAGGATTGTCCGCTCAAAGTCGTGGCATCAAAGACGCCAGTTTCACCTTATGACAATTCCTGGTGCGAGATGGACAAGACGAGTCCAAATTATCATCGCTGCCGGAATGGCTATGAGCATGCGCATTGCACGGCTGATATCCAATGTGAGTTCACGGAAATCGAGTGGTGGGGTCGATCGGGTAATGACATAAAAGAAATCGCGAAATCGGGTCCGGATAGGCCGTGGTTTCTTGGCGGAAAATACTTCAGAGAGGCCTATGGTAGTAGTCAGTTGTTTCAGTGCATTCACGAGGAGGATAATGAAGGCACATCGGATTGTAGCTTTGCCACTACCCCAGATGGTTCCATTGCGTGTAACTGTAATTACGGGCGCATGTACGGGAGCCTGGATCACGCGCGTTGGTGGTCGCAATGGGCGAAGACGTGCGGGTTTGAAGATGATTTTAATTCAGCTCAAGACGACACCTGCAAGACGAAGAAAAAGAAGTACAACAGCTATCCAGGTTCAATCTTCCCTTCCAGACATGGACAGTATCTCGGTGGTGGCGGATATTTTCGCATTCCGATAGATGACATTCGTTTGCAACGGTATCCGGGCATCTACATTGCGACGCATCAGCTGAATTCGAATAGTCAGATATTCATCCCTGGCCATTGCGAGAATGTGCCAGATTTCAGCGGGAGGAACAAGAAGGGAGGATCGTCGAGAGATGATAATTTTCCGGATCCAAAACAACCATACGTCGCGGAATCATACGCGGATGAAGAAATAATGGAAACACCAGTTTATTCAACGGCGCACGGAAAAAGTCGAACATGGCCGCGATATCTTGCAGGTACGACGCCAGCAGATGGAACATTCAAATACGGCGTATGTGATGGCGGGGCACTTGAAGGCAGAAGTTGCGTCCAAGAGAAAGATTGCATCACTCCAGATGTGGATCCGAAGCGGCGTGAGGCATCCAAGGAGTGGTGTAAGCCAATTCGTAACGTGGCAAGTTGTTATCCATCTGGGATTGATCTCACGGCGCTCAATGATAAACAAAAGGAAGCGCTCAACTTTTGCATCCACCCCGCCGGCTACCTTCCGCGTGCGGATTTGTGTGGCAATGCAATCGATAGGAAGCAGTGCCTCACGGGCGTGACCCACAACAACAGCATCTCGATTGATCCAACAAACGTGGAAGCCATCCCCCCCACGGACGTGACCGCTGGTCTCTATACGCCGCAGTTCCTTGCGCGGGCAGAACAATCCTCCGGGATTAAGGGCGCGCCGGATCCGGCGAAGTTTCAGGATCTTGATTACAAATATATTTCCTATTATACGCCGCGGCCGCCGACCATCGCGGCGCCGGATACGAGCCGTCAGTGCCCGTCAAGCGGCTCGTGTCCGATCTCGCAGGTGAACGCCTTTACGCTCGAAAATCAGTCCGAAGGCACGGTCGCGTACGTTGGCGGCCAGGCGGTCTCGAACATCCGATTCTACGGATGGGCCGCGCATAATCAGTCGCCGCTCAAGGATCTCTGGCTCGATTGGGGAGATGGCATCTCGCAAGAATTCCACGACGCGCGCATGAAGAATAAAAAGCCGTTCTGCGGCACGCAAAAAGAATGTCAGCTCGTGCCCGGGCTCACGTGCCGGTCAGACGGGGATTGCCCGCCCGGCGGAGGCAAGTGCCTTGACCTTGGATTCTGCAAAGCGAAACAAAACATATCGTGTATTTCGGACGCGGACTGCAATCCAACAAAAACATCTTTCTCGCCGGATAAGTGCGTGTTCCGGATGCAATTCGGGAACAGCGAAGAAGCGTGCGAGCAGAATTACTTTGAGTTCACGCACGCGTACAGTTGCGGCGCAGATAGCCGACTCCGGCTGTCGGCGTGTAACGACACGATCGGACGTTGTCTGCGGAATAATGATCTCGAATGTACGGATAGTTCTGCCTGCGGAACTGGCGATAGATGCGTGAAGGGCGTGCTTGCGCCGTCGCGCGGATGTTATGACGCGAAGGTCGCGGCGTGCCGCTACACGCCGCGGCTCCTGCTCAAAGATAATTGGGGGTGGTGCACGGGCGAGTGCCGCGTGCAGAATCTTGGCGGGGGCAAACTAGGGCCTGGGTTCGGCAGCTCAAATAAAATCCTCATCTCGAACGGCGGATGTTATGACGCAACCGGCGTGTATCAAAATACGAATTCATCCATCCCGTTCGTGACGGCAGGCGATAAGCTACAAAATCTCTGCGATCCTTCGCTTCTGGATCCGCTCCATAGTCCGTGGGTTGTCTTTAACGGGGC
>CAYIQM010000010.1:0-16978 GCA_964365615.1 uncultured Gammaproteobacteria bacterium
CAGCGCTTCGTCACAAGGCGCAGCGGTCAAAGTGACCCTCACGCTGTTCGTCCACAACTCCACTTCCAGCCCCGCAATACTGCGGGGCTGATTTTTTTAGTGAACGTCAGATTTTGTCCAGAAATTCTTCGATGGAGATGCGCGCCTCACGCAAAATTGTACGAAGCAGCCCTCTGCCTATATCTTCTCCCTGATGATCCGGTACGACGGTCGTAGATCCATTTGGATGTTGAAAAAATATATGTGAACCGTTTCTCCGTTTTTCTGTGAATCCGAATTTTTGCAAACAACGAATAATATCCAAGGCTTTTAGCATTGGGAGCCGCGGGCTCATACCTTTACTGTTTCCAATCCAACAAAGGTTTGCTCATTCGCATCATCCTCTATCAATGACCGATATGCGGGGTCGCTTGCCGCTTGTTCCAAACAGACGGAAATCGCCTCTTTGATTCTCCCTCGAAGTTCTTCAAGCGTCTTCGCTTGCGTATGACAACCGGGTAACGCGGGCACATGAGCAACGTATATCCCATCTTCATCCCGCTCGATGACGGCTTGAAAATTTTTGGACGCCTTAACGTATTCCATATTTAATACACTATCATACCTCTCGAAGAGCATCAATAGGTTAAAAAACCCTAGAACGTAAAAAATCAATGCAGGGATCCGATTCTTTTCACAAATTCCTTCTCATTCAACGTCTCGACTCCAAGCCGTTTCGCCTTTTCATACTTTGACCCCGGATTTTCTCCGACGACGACGTATGTTGTCTTTTTTGAAACAGACTCGGTGACATCGCCGCCGAGCGCGCGGATTTTTTCTTTTGCGTCGTCGCGCGACATCCTCTCCAAGGTCCCTGTCAAAACCCACGTTGTTCCCTGTAGGGGCAATTCATGAATTGCCCCTACATGTATTTTTGACGGCGTCACATATTTCAGCAGATTGTCCACGCGATGCGTATTACGACGGTCGTGAAAAAAATCCGAGATGGATTCCGCAACGACATCGCCGATGCCTGAAACCGCTCGTCGCTCGTCGGGCGTCGCTCGTCGCAACTGTTCAAATGATCCAAACGCGTTTGCGAGATCGCGCGCCGTCTCCTCACCCACGTGACGAATCCCGAGGCCGTTGATGAAACGATCGAGCGGCATCTTGCGATGCGACTGGATTTCTTCCACGAGTTTTTTAGACGAAACGTCCGCAAATCCTTCGAGACTAAGGAGATCTGAAGGCGTGAGTTGATACAGATCCGCAGGTTCGCGCACAAGACCGCTTTGCAAAAGTTGCTCCGCGATCTTTTCACCCAGACCCCTGATGTCCGCGGCGACGGCAACGTGAAGGATCCCCGCGAGTTCTTGCGCAAAACATCCGCGATTTGCACAGAGCGTCGCGACCTCACCTGCTGCGCGAGTGACGGGAGAGCCGCACATGGGGCACTGCGACGGCATGCGAAACGCTTTTTCTTGTCCGGTGCGCAGTTTTGGCAAAACGGAGATAATTTTTGGAATGATGTCGCCAGCTTTTTCGAGGATGACGGTGTCGCCGATTTTGAGTCCGAGCCGTTTGATCTCATCCTCGTTATGCACGGATGCGTGCGTCACGGTCGTGCCGGCGAGTTGGACCGGATCCATGACCGCGACAGGCGTGAGCGCGCCGGTGCGGCCGACCGAGATGATGATGTCGCGAACGACCGTCGTCCCCTGCTCTGCCGGAAATTTCCATGCGAGGATCGCGCGTGGCGTTTTGCCGACGACGCCGAGCGACTCGAAAAGTTTGTCGTCGTTCACGTTCACGACAATGCCATCAATCCAATAGTCGAGTTTTTTGCGCTTCTTCGCGATCTCATCGTAGAATTCGGCAACTGCATCCAGATGATTGCACTGACGGAAATGCGGGTTCGTCGGAAGTCCAAGTTCCTTGATTTTTTCATGCGCCTCCGCATGTGTCGTCGTCCCGAGATCGCCGATGAGCGCGTAGCCAAAAAAAGACAATCCGCGCTCCGCCGCAATCTTCGGGTCGAGCTGACGGATGGACCCCGCGGCTGCATTCCGCGGATTCGCGAGTTCTGGTTCGCCGCGTTTTTTCAACGTCGTATTGAGCTTCGCGAGTTGCGTTTTTGTCATGAATACTTCGCCGCGGATCTCGACACGGCCTTTGATCGGTTTGCGCAACGTCAGCGGGATCGCCTCGATGGTTTTGAGATTATGCGTCACGTCTTCGCCGATGCTGCCATCTCCACGCGTTGCGCCATACGCCAACACGCCATCTTCGTAGACGATCGAGACGGCAAGGCCATCCATCTTCAGCTCCGCATAAAAATCGAACGGCGCATGCGGTTTCAACTTTTTGAGACGTGTGAGCCATGCGTCCATCTCTTCGCGTGAAAACGCATCTTCGATCGAACGCATCGGGAACGCATGCGTGACTTTTTTGAATCCCGGGAGCGCCTCACCGGCAACGCGCTGCGTCGGCGAATCCGACGTGATGAGATCCGGGTGCTCTTGTTCGAGCGTATAGAGTTCATGCTTGAGCGAATCCAACGCCGCCTCGGAAATTTCAAGCACATTCAGCACGTGATACTGATACCGATACGTTTCGATTTCCGTGCGCAATTTTTTGATGCGTTTCGCGGCGTGGGTATGGGTCATGGGAGATGGGCAGCAGGGATACGGAAACGCATATTGATCTGTCATTTCGAGCGGAGCGTAGCGAAGTCGAGAAATCTTTTTCGCTACACGATGAGATTCCTCCACGCGCTCCGCTCGGTCGGAATGACACCGATGCACTTTTGCTACAGTCTCTACATTCTTTCTCCCTTAACATCCTCCGCTGCCTCCCACCGAATCCTTATACAGCGTACATTCGGAAAAGATCACATAGCTGAAAATTCCGGACAAGACATCCTGTTTCGGCATGGTGACGGCGATCTTTTGCGTCGCACGCGCATACATCCCTTCCGCCGAGAGCGTCAGATCTCCATTGTAGGATTTCGCGCTGCCCAACAGATCGTACGTCGTAATCTTCACGTTCACGGCCGGACATTTGAACGCGCGGAGACGAAGACGGTACGCGCGATCCGGATCCAAGTTGACAAGTAGAAATCCGCTCCCTGTTTTAGACTCGACGGCATACTGGTTGCTTTCCGGCCAAGACGGCGACGGGGTTGCAAGATTCCATGAGGCATAACTCGCTTCGATTTCAGACGGGCTGCCGCCGCAGGATAGGGACGGCGCGCTCGACCATTCGACCGTCACTCGCGCGATACTCGGCTTATCAATGATGTTATCAGGATCGTACAGATCGAGCACGGAAAAACTCGAAGTGGCGATCACGGGAATGATCTTCGACGTCGCGGGTTCGAGTCCAGCCGTAGATATCCATCGGGTACCGTCCGGCATGATGCCGCCGAGTCCTTTCACAAAATCAAGCGTTTGACCATTTTTTCGAATTTCAAAAATCTGACGCTCTATCCCCGAATCCGCGAGATAATAGGCTCCGACGCTCGCGTCCGTATCTTGCGCGCGCCGTACGCCTTCGAGGACAATGTTTCCAAGCGCAACGCCCGCCAGCAGGATCAGAAGGGTCATGATGAGCGCAAATGGAAGGATACTCCCCTCGGCTTTCGACTTGATAGATTTGATAGACTTGCAACGTTCGATTTTCGACATATTAGCGTTCGTAGATGCGCGTTGAGACGGCTGTCTGTGCCTCGAGCGTCGCGCCGTCTTTTGGATTCTTCGTGAGATACGCGACGCCGAGATGGAACGTCACTAACGGTTGGATGTTCACGCTGCTGCCTCGTGCGAACGGATTGGTCGTTGGACGAATGTACACGCCAAAAGACGTCACATCCACATGCTTGCCCGTGATCGGTTGCCAACCGCCGGGGACGGAAGATCGTTGCATCGCGAGGCATCTCACGCCCGCTTCTCCGCAGACGTCTGCACGGACCTCCACATCCGTCGTGCCGCCGCTCGCATCCACGAGATGCAACGAGGTGGACGACGCGACGCTCGCCGCATCCACATATCCGCTGATCGAATCGTAGTTCACGCGTTTGTTGCGCGTTTCGCGTACCAACAATTCCATCGCCGTGCGAAGTTCGCCTGCAAGAACCGCTTTGTTCGACACCTGCCGATGTAGGCGATTGAACGAAATAAACGTTTGGGACAACACGACGGCCGCAAGCGCGAAAATCGCAACGCTAATCAACACTTCGAGGAGCGTGAGTCCGGGAAGACGCGATTTTTTTAAAAACCTTTGAAAAACGATGGGATGCGACGGTCTGGAGCGAGCACCAAGCGAGGCGTACTGAAACGTACGGTGAGCGAGGAGCGCAGCGAAGACCGAGCAGATCGACTTCGGCGAGCTCGCTTCGTCTGAGCTCAGCGTCGAAGACAGTCGAGCCGCGTTTTTCGGAGGTTTATTACCGCCAGTCATAGAGATCTTCATACATGACAACGTCCTTTGAAGTTCCTTTTCGCGTGGAACGCACGCGCGACTCGACGCGGATGCCAACTCGACGTCCAACGCAGAATGTTGGATAGATCGTATACGTTGCGGTTTCGTCGTTGTAACAAATCGGCCCGAGTGTCATCAGTCGTTGATGGACGGTGTCTGTTGATGGCGGCGGGCTGGACGGGCGATTGATGAGGAGGCCGTTCGAAGCCTTGATGATCTTTGTTCGCTCATGCGTAAAATCATTCGCAGTAACATCAAGCGACACGATGCCGGAGATGGCATCCCAGACGGGTGTCGCTGTATAATCGACCGTCGGATTGTAAAGTCCAGCGTCAAAATCCGCGCCGGCGAGCCAATTCGAATCACGGATGTTCTTCGCGAATTCAATTCCCTCACGCGCAAGATTCACGGCAACCACTTCGTTTGCGTCGCGATCCACGAGCGCGAGATTCGAAAACACGAGCGTCACGGCAGACATCAATCCGATGGCGATGACGAAAAACGCGACAAGGAGTTCAAGCAGGGATTGGCCACGTCGCATCATATCAGTCAAGAGACATCCTTCCGGTGAGCGTTCCGAGCGTCACGGTTCGTATCGCACCTGTCTGCGTCTGCTTGAGGCGGATCGTCAGCGATCCCGCTTCCGTGCACGGTGGACCCATGCAGGGATTGACGTGCATGCGTCCGTTTTGTCGTTCAAACGCGATCTGCGCGTCCGTGACGGACGAGACGGACGAAGGGACAAAGAGCGCGTCAATGATAACATTTCGACCGCCAAGTTTCGTCAGATCACGCGTCGCAAACGCTTCTCCCGTCGTCTCCATCCAATTTTTGGTCGTTTGATCCGGTTCCGCAAACAAAATGTATGACGCTGTTCCCTGCGTAAAATGCGCACCAAAGCTGAATGGCGGGGCCGGCGTACACGGGATGCACGTCGCTCCCGGACCCTCACAAATCGTGACGGGAATCGCAGACACGCACGTCTTGATGTTCTGCGCCGTAAGCGCACGCGTTTGCAACGCACGGAGATCGCCAAGGACGAGGCGTGCGGCTGAATTGAGCGCCTCTGTGCGGCTCGTTGCGTTGAGGTTCACGACCACGGCGACCGCGAGAAGGCCGAGGATCGTGATGCTCACCATCGCTTCAATAAGACTAAATCCGGAGACTGTAGAGCCAGCCGCGCGTGATCCACGTGATGAGGAGATCTCCATGCCAAATCGTGAGCAGTGTACCAGCCGCGAGTGCGGGCGCGAAGGGCACATGACTGCCGCGCCGATAGAGCTTGAAGACGAGACCCACAAGCGCAAAAAATCCGCCCAAGATGTATGCGAGGTAAATCGCGATCCCTGTTTTCAGTGGCGTCGCGAGAATCGCACCCATCATGGCACCAAACAAGATGTCCCCTTCCCCAATCCATTTTCCACGTGACAGCAAAAATTGCAACGCGAAAAACGCGGAAGCACCCGCAATGGCGACAATCGTGCCAAAAATCGAAGAAAATGTCAAGATGGCGTGGAACAGGAACGCAAAAACCCCGATTCCGGAAAGATATTCCACAGGCAATTCCTTCCATCGGATATCCATCACGACCGGGACGATCAATCCGATGGATACGACCAGTTCAAACACGAACGGCCACGTGTCTGTCAACGGGTCGTGGCGAAGCGCGGCAATGACCGCAAAGAGCACAGCGATGGCTTCGACGATCGGATATTGGATGTGGATTTTGGCGTCGCAATCCGCGCACCGACCGCGCAAAAAAATCCAAGAGAACACGGGAACGAGATGCCGCGGTCGGATCGTTTTTTTGCAGTTTGGACAGTTTGAACGCCCGCCAAGCGGTGCCTCCTCATGCCACCGGATGATCACGACGTTCGCAAACGATCCAAGAACCGCACCAAATAGTGCTGTAAAAAAAATGATGATGGTCATGCGTGTTGCACTGTCAACTGTAACCTGTCCCCTGTAACCTGTCCCCTATTTCTCCATATCCTCTTGATCAACGCCGCCCGTTGAATGCGCGATCCATGTTCCTGCGGCTCCGTACACGGTTTTTCGCTCTGTTTTGAAACGCAGCGAATACCCGGACGATGAACCATGATAGCGATAAAACTCATTCGCTTTTGGACCGCGCGGCATGCGGTTCAGATAGACGGGCGTCGCTGCATGATCGCTCGCGACGAATCCGTCGCGCGTGAGACGATCGGTGTTTGTTCCGGGCCGCCCCAAGTCAACGGGCACGCTCACGGGATAACTCGCCTGCTGGAGCCAGTATTGGGAAAGCGACGCACGCAAAACGCTCACGTCCGAAATCCGCTTGTTGTCGCGATTGCTCGCCCGCGTGATGTTCAACGCGTAGATCGCGACCCCAGCAAGGATCCCGACCGTTGCGATAACAACAAGAGCTTCGAGGATCGTGAAGCCTGATTTTGGATTTTCCATACACGAAAGTATACCCCCTCATCTCCCCCTTCGTAAGGGGGAGATTTGTTTTTTATTTTTACTGCAAAATTCCGTTCTGATTTGCCGTATGCGGCCCTAGCGGTGAGAGCGCACTCGCTCCTTCAGTATAGAAGAACACGCTGAATAGAGTCAGAGTTGCGCCCGCATTTATCGCATAATCACAATTCGTACTTACAGACAACCCCGTACACAGTACAGGAGGGCTAACGTTCCCATATTTCGGATCTTTGATATTTTTGAGATTCGTATAGTTCGTAGTCTTGTCGGATCCGGATCCGGCTACACATGTGGTGGCGGGCGCGGTAGGGGACCAAATCGTAAGATCACTCACACGTGTTGACACCCCGATAACCGCGCCGCTTGGTCCGCACAAAATAAGTGTTGGATCGTCTTGAGCGGCTGCGGCGAGAGCGCTCACGACGGTCTTCATGTCCGCCACGCGTTTTGAGTCGCGCGCGCGCACCTGCGCATTGCTAAACGCAACAACGGCAAGCGTTGCAAGTAACCCAATGATCGCAATCACGACTAAGAGCTCAATGAGCGTAAAACCTTTTTTGTTTGGCATAAAATAGGTGAAAGATAAAATTGAATTCAAGTACGAGACTGTAGAAAAATGCTCCCACACTGTCATTGCGAGCCCCGCAGGGGCGCGGCAATCTACTATTTTCACTGTTTCTGAGATTGCTTCGTCGTCCCGCCAATGGCGGGACTTCTTGCAATGACGATTGATTTGAGTTTTTCTACAAATTTAGTATAGCACACAAGAGGTTGATAAGAATAGTTATCCACAGATAGAACGCGTGGGGAGATTTATCAGATAATCCTCCCCTTACGAAGGGGAGGATGGAGGAGTGGACGAGAGATTCCCTATCCTCCCGCTCCACTCGACAACTGATACAGCGGCAATAGAATCGCGGAAACCATCCCGCCAACGCCGATACCGAGCAGGATCAGTACGACCGGCTCGATCAGGGCGACGAGATTCGCGACGACGTTATCAACTTCGCGCGTGAAGAAGAGCGAAAGCCGACCGAGGATTTCCGTCGTGCGGCCGGTGCTTTCGCCGACCGCGAGCATCTGCGTCATCATCGTCGGTACGTAGCGCGACCGTTCGAGCGCGGTCGTAATCGAGTTGCCGTCGTTCACTTCACGCACCGTCTCGAGTGTGAGCCGCCTCCACACTTCGTTGCCCATCACGCCAGAGACGACTTCGAGCGAGGAGACGAGATCAACGCCGCCTTTGACGAGCGTCGCGAGCGAACGCGAAAAACGGACGACGTAAACGCCTTGAAACAGTTTTCCGAACACCGGGAGGCGGAGTTTGATCGTATCCCACGCGTACCGACCGATGGGCGTGCCGACAAAAAATTTGAGGCCAATCGCGGCTCCGATGACGAGAAGGATGATGAGCCACCAGAAACTCTCGAAAAATCCAGACACGGCGATGAGGATGCGCGTCGAGATCGGAAGCGCAACATTCGCTTCCTTCAGAATCCCAACGAGTTTTGGCACGACAAACGTCATCATGATAAAACCGACGACGGCCATCGAGCTCACGATGAACGCCGGATAAATGAGCGCGCCCTTGATCTTCGCCGCGAGGTCGTAATCTTTTTCCTGCTGGTCGGCGAGATATTCCAGAACCTCCGCAAGTTGTCCCGTCGTCTCTCCCGAACGGATCATGTTGATAAAAAAACCGGAAAAAACCTTCGGATGCCGTTCGAGCGCATCCGAAAGCCGCGCGCCGCCCTCGATCTCGTTCGCGACGTCAAGGAGGATCCTCTTGAGCCGTGAATGTTGGGTCTGCCGTGCGATGTTCCGCACCGCGTCGGTGATCGGGATTGATGCGGAGACCATCACCGAGAGCGTCCGTGTCACGATGACGAGGTCCTTCGTCTTGATGGAATTGAGAACGTCAAGCAAGCCGGACCGCGTAACGACCGACTCCGAAAATGGTTCGATGAGAAGCGTCTGCATGTTCCGCTCCTCAAGCGCGGACTGCGACGCTTCCATGCTTTCAGCTTCAATCATCCCGGCCTGGATCTGGCCGTCCGACAATCGTGCGCGGTACTTAAACGTCGGCATGGGGGGGGTACTACAACTGTACTTCGTCCGTGAAGTTGTCGTACCCCCCATGGAGAAGTTCTTTAATCTTCCGTACGGCCTCGCTCGGCATCGTGTGCGCTTTAATGAGATACCCAGCGCATCCGAGCTTCTGGCACCGCTCCACATCTTCCTTTTGCGCAAGATTCGTGAGCACAAGGACGGGAATGTGTGCAAGCGTTGCGTCTGCTTTCAACTTCGTCAGCAGTTCAAATCCGTCCATGCCGTGCGGCTGCAAACGAAGGCCGAGAAGCACGAGGTCCGGTCGGTCCTTTTCCGCAAGCTTCAGACCGTCATTGCCATTCGTTGCAAACGACACGTCAAACCCCTCTTGCTCCAACTGTTGAGCGTAGATGCCAGCCAAAAACATGTCGAATTCGACGATGAGAATTTTTTGTTTCATGTGTCTTCTTGCGTTTCTTGGGAGAGCCGGAACACCTCCTCAAGGGTCGTAAACCCTTCGAGTGCTTTGAGCAATGCGTCTTGCCGGAGCGTGAGCGTTCCCTGCCGAACCACTTCTTTCCGGAACGCATCGGCCGTAAAACCGGCTTCGATCAGCTTTCGTGCCTGCCCGCCAAACTGTAACAGCTCCGCGACCGCAACGCGCCCAAGCGTGCCCGTTCCGACGCACTTGGCGCATCCTGTACCATGATAGAATTGGAGATTCGATTTGAGAAGCTCGGGAGAAAAATACGATTTTGGGATCAATGCTATTTCCGCCGCAAGCTTTTCCATCGTCGCCGCTTCGATGGCCTGCGGCTCTTTGCAACTTGAGCAGATCTTCCGCGCGAGGCGCTGCGAAATGCCGAGATTCATGGTTGCGGCGAGCAGGAAGGGTTCGACGCCCATGTCCTTGAGACGCGGCACGATGCCGAACACGTCATTCGTGTGCAGCGTGGAAAACATCAAATGACCAGTGAGCGACGCGTGGATCGCCAGTTCCGCTGTCTCGCGATCGCGGATTTCACCGACCATGATGACGTTCGGGTCTTGACGCAGAAGCGCGCGCAGACCGGTCGCAAAGGAGTATCCAATCTCGGGTTTGATCTGCGATTGGTTGACGCCCGGGATGTAGTATTCGACCGGATCTTCGAGGGTCGAAATGTTCACACCTTCCGCGTTCAACATGCTCAACACGGCGAAAAGCGTCGTGGACTTTCCCGATCCGGTTGGACCCGTGACGAGGAAGAGTCCGAACGAACGCTTGATTTCGTCCTGAATGATCGCGACGTGCTCTTTGCGGTATCCAAGTTGCTCGAGCGTCGGCGCGCCCACGGAGGTGTCCAGCACGCGCATCACGACTTTTTCATTATCAATGACGGGAAGCGTCGAGATGCGGAAGTCAATTTTCCTCCCGCCGACTTCCTGCGTGATGCGGCCGTCCTGCGGAACGCGCGTCTCGTCTATTTTGAGATTCGCGAGCACCTTTACGCGCGAAACGATGGCGGGATGGACATAGAGCGGCAACGTGAGCGACGTGCGTAAAACGCCGTCAATGCGGTATCGCACGCGTGATTCACCGCCGATCGGCTCGATGTGGATGTCGGACGCGCCCCCTTCGACGGCTTGACGCATGATGATGGACACCATGCGCGAAACGGGCGCGCCCTTAATGATCTCTTCGAGTTTCTCGACTTCTTCGGGCTTCTCGGCTTTTTTCTCGAATTTCCCCTTTGCCATCGCAAGCGCGGTTGCGACTTCGGTGCCAAGACCTTTGATTTTTTTCAGCAGGCTCAAAATTTGATTCGTCGGCGCGACGACGACCTTCATCATCCACCCGCGCTCCGTGCCCATGAATTCGAGTGCTTCGATCGCGCGGTAGTCGCGCGGATCAAGGAGCGCCACTTCGAGCGTCTTGCCGTCGAACGCGGTCGGCACGACCTTGTACGTGTCCATCGTCTCCGGCGGGATCAGATCCAACGTCTCTTTCGGGATCACGCGTTCGGTCAAATTGACGTACAGAAGACCGAGCGTTTCCGCTTTTGCTTTGGCAAACTCCGGGTCGCTCACATAGCGCCCGCCCACGACCGCTTGTTCGAGCGTCTTTCCTCGCGCAACCAGATCCTTCACGATCCCGGCGGTTTTCGCGTCAATCAACTTTTTATGTTCGAGGAGTGCGAGGAGTTGGTCTTCCATAGGTCAACGCGTTGTTGTGGAAAAAAGACGCGGGAGCGTCCCCGTAGAAGACTCCCCGCGCAATTCGATGACCGTCGTGGTTGCGGTCGAGATTGTCGTCGTTGCCGACGCTTGTTCTGCGGAACTTGTCGGCACGGGAATGAACGGGTTTTCCCGGCCGAGCTTGCCGACTTCGATCGCACTCGGCCCGACAGATCGCAGTCGGCCAAAGATCTCATTTTTCGTCACATCCAATTTTGGGTCAAACGTGACCGCGTGTGACGCGGGCGGTGCGGGCGGCACCGCAACAGGCGCGAGCACGATCCGGATGAACGTGTAGGCCGCTCCAACCACGCCGGCTCCGATGAGGAGAAAGACGACGCGCGAAAGAAGGCTAAAAATGGCTCTTTTTGTCATGGTTTTGGCGTCTTCGGCACGCCGAAGATGTATGTGCGGAGCTGTAATTGATACGATGACTCGGTTCGACCGCTCCCTGCTTGTGAAGTGGAAATGCCGACGACATCCATAAGCCGTAAGCTTGATTCGAGCTCTACAAGGAAGCGTTTGACGTCAAAATAGTTCCGCGCATTCAGGGTCACATTCACCTCAAGCGGAATAACGACCGACGTCGTCGTTGCCGTGGCTTGGCGCGATGACCCTTGCGGCGGCCCTTCCGCAAACGAAATGCTGCCGATTTTGATATTATTTTGCTCCGCAACGGTTCCAAACTGGACCAAGAGAAGCGGAAGATTCGCATCGGCAGGCAACGCCCGACCCACGGCCTCAAGCGCGTCTGGCGGGATCGTTTTCGCGGCCGCGACGGACTGGCTCAAACTCGCGAGATACGCGCGTTCTCGCTCAATTATCTGAAGCGCCTGTGTCGTCTTCGCATTCGTTTCCTTGATTCGAAGGATCATCGGCCGCAAAAGGATGAACGCGACCACGACAAAAACAGCGATGAGAAAAAGAAACGCGGATGCGTAATAGTCGGTCCAGAATCTCGAAACACGCTTCGGCTCCGTGTGAGCCGTTTCATTCGTCTCGGATATCGACGCTGGTTCAAGCAGGTCTGGCATAGGTTAGCGAACGGATCGAAAAGCGTCGTCGGCAAGCGACAGGGTGAGCTGGAAACTGACGACGGACGGATAGGGAGAATCTTCGTCCTGATATCTCGCCGTGTACCCCGACGCATCAACTTTTTTAACGAATCCCGATTTTTGAAACGCGACGATCTGTTCGGCAGCGGACTCAAATGAATTCGTCACGACCCCGAGAGAAATCTTGTGATCCGGCGTGAGGCTGAACAGATCATACTGCACCGTCGGGAGGGTTGTCCGCTCAATGCGTTCCAAGAGCCGTGTCGGGCTCACATGCGCGTTCAGGAGACCGATGAGTGCTCGCAATTTTGGTTCGAGATCTTGGAAGGATGACCACATCCCTTGTTTCTCTTTGATCTGGGATCGGACGTCAGCGAGCTGCCGATCCGCGGCCATCTGTTCTGCGAACGCGGAGCGCGCAAGCTCTGAAAGCGCAAAAAATCCGCCTGCGAGGATGACGACAAAGAGCACCGAAATCGTGATGAAGGTAAAACGACGTTTTGGTACGTCAACGCGAAGCAATTGCAATTCTTCTTCAGACACGAAGCTCACGCGCACAGGCTTCCGAACGCGACGAATGACTCGAACGCGGCGAGGCGTTTTTTCCGCTGGAATGATCCGGGCTTTCGGCTTTCCCATTTCTTCTGCACGGACCGATTTCAAACCCTCGCCTGCCTTCACCGGCGGCGTGAAGAATTGCGGCGGGAGCTTTGGTGGCGGTTCGTGTGTTTGGAGATGAAATAGATTCGCCTTGAAATCCTGGAACCAGACGCCCGCGCGATACATCGCGCGGCTGATGAACGGCTCTCCAGCGAGCACGTGATCAACCTCTCCTTCGTCAATCTCGATGACCTCCACGTCTTCCCCTTCTTCCGGGGGAACGAAAAATTTCAAATCCGAAGCCACGGACTCCGGCGTGTGGGGCTCCGTCTTCTTGAGCTGCTCTTCCTTCTTGCGCAGCTCTTCCGGGAGGAGAGAGATGTCAGACATGGTCTACGATATTACGAATCTACGCGAATATATGAATGCCAAAAATTCGTATATTCGTATGTTCCATTCGTACATTCGTAGACCATATCATTCGATATCTCGCATGGCGCAGCCGATCGCGACCGTAAATCGCGGACCAATTTCATCCAGCATCGGACGCAGATCTATCGGATAGACGACGCGCGCCCACGGGTCACCGAGATACGTGTTCACGTTCATGAGCGACGTCAAAAACTCGGACATGCGTGGCAGGAGGGCCGCGCCGCCCGTCAGGATGATCTTGTCGATCCGTCGCGGTTGTCCGTCTTCCGCCTCCCCCTGATAGAGGTTGAAGGAATATCGAACCTCGTCGAGGATGGGCTTGAGGAGCAGCGAGAGGATGGGTGAGAGGTCTCCGGCTTGCGAAAACTGTTGCATCGCTCGAATGTCGCGCTTCATGTTTTCCGCTTGTTCAAACGGAATCCCGAGCGTCTTCGAGATCGTTTGCGTGATGCTCAATCCGCCGGTCGCAATGGATCGGTTGAGGAATGGGACCCCCTTTTCGATGATCGAAAGGTTCGTGCGCATGGAACCGATGTCAATAATCATGATGCTCGTACGGTCCTTGCCGATGAGCGAGCGGATCTGCGCGAACGCTTCTGTCTCGAGCGAGATGAGCTCAAGCCCCGCCTTTTTTGAGAGGGCGATGTATTTCTGTACAAGTCCCTTGGGTGCACCCGTGAGGAGGACGCGCGTCATTTTTTTTCCGTCCCCGCTCGGAGACGAATCAATCACCTTTGAATCGAGTGATATGTCCTCAAGCGGCACGGGGATGAGCTTCTTCGCCTGCCATTGAATCGCTTCCTTCAATTCCTTTTCCTGTGTCACGGGGACGCTGATAATGGAAGAAAAAACGGCGGAGATCGGAAGCGCGGCAATGGTCGTCTTCGTCGTTGTGCGTGCCTTTTGGCACATCTTTTTGATGAACATCGCGACGCTTTCAATATCCTGATTCAACGCTGTCTCCAAATTTTCCGATGGCAACGCCGCGGAGGCAAACGTCACAAGCCGCGCGCGGCCTTTTTCGTTCTGAAGCTCGACGAGCTTGATGCCGGACGAGCCCATGTCGAGTCCGAGATAGCTTTGTTTCGGTGAAGATTTAGAAAAAAGTCCCATAGGAAATGAGGAGACATTTAGAAGGCATCTTTTGACGTGGGCAGTGCCTTACCGATTTCGGACATGCCTGGAGGCGGATTCGCGACCGCGCGGCCGTCGAATACAAACGTCTCTGCCGCGTACATCTTGCTCCGATATTTCCGCTCGAGCTTAAACTGCCTCGCGGCCATGAGTCCGTACACCTCGAGCCGGATCGGATCAACGGCTCCGGCCGTCCCAGTATATATCGTATTCTCGACAAAGTATGCACCAACGAGTTTGCTAACGTTCGGGGCGATGAAGAGATTCCCTCCGCTCCCATCTGACCTCTTCTTGATGATGATCCCGAGCGACGAGAGATTGCGGATGGATGTGGGCAACTCTTGCGAGGCATACTGGAGATTTCCATCAATCTTCAAATCACCTTCAACGATGAGGATTCCGTTCCCGCGTTGTGTGATCGCTTTCCCATTATTTTGCTTCCCTCCATTCTTGAACGTCTGGCCAGCCAGATGAGCTGGATCACTTGGCTTTAGAATGATGCGATACACTTTGCCTTCGAGAACCGCTGGAAGCTTATACTTGCCCGTCACTGGATCTGGAGCCAAATCCTGAATAATGCCATATTTTCCAGATTGACCGACCGCTCCAATCGAAATGGATGGACTCCGAATCCCGATGACATCAAGGATGCCGAGCGTTCCGACGTATTTGCCGCTCCCAGACGATGTTTCGGTTGGAAGCGTCGGTATTTGAGAAGCATCTGTGAACCTTTCGATCGGCCGACCGGTCACGCTGCTGAATCCAACGATGTCTCCCGCAGAAGTCAAAAGATACGTTGCTTTACTTGTTGTGGTGGATCCGATGCTCGTGATTCCCGCCTTCGCAAACACATCTCCATGTTTCAAGGAGATAAACACGGGCAGGCAAATCGGAACGGAAACACAGGATGAGTCCGCGCAATCCTTCAAGCCATTGCTGTCATTATCCCAATCATCTGAACAGCAATTCTCCGGAGTTCCAGGACGTCCGCTTTTGTCCAAAGGAGCGCACGCGGCTTCACCACTGACGACACACGCGGGATCGGCAACGCATTGTGGATCATCGCAGTCTGTCTTTCCATCCCCATCATCATCGAGACCGTTGTGGCAAATATCTAGAAAGTAAATATTTCCCTTTTTTTCTTCACAAAGCTTTCCACCGAGCAGCGCTCGACAAGCAGCCTCTTCGCATTCTTTTAAGCCATTCAAATTGTTATCAATGCCATCCGTGCAGTTCGCGATCGTATCCTCACGGCAATTCGATGCGGTGGAACATTTCGGATCTGCACAATCAATTTTTCCGTTCAGATCATTATCAATGCCGTCACTGCAATTACCGGCCGCCGTAGATTCGTTGACAAGAGTATACATGTTTTTGAAGTCAACATAGCCAAATCCCGTACCGTCCAGATTGCCGTTCCAACCGTAAGATGCGCCGGGAGACGCGCTAAAATTTCCGGTCGTTGTGTTGTATCTGACGCGATAGGGGTAACCGGTGCAAATGACGCTCCCCGCAGGATCTTCGCAGTTTAATGAAATCCATCCTTTATCTCCTTGATTGCACACGTTCGCCCATCCATGGATAGCGACAACGCCTGTCCCCGAATCAATCGCCGCCTTCATGTCCGACGGAATGCCCGTAGGCGGCGTGCTACTGCAGGCCGTCGGAACCGCGGAGCACGATTCGCCAAAACAGATCCACCCCGCGGCATCGTTCCAAGCGAAGCCCTTGATTTTTCTCGTTGTAACATCTAACTGCAATCCATACGTTCCGCAAGGAGGCGTAGCGCAAGCGCCAGGATTATCACTATTCATCGAGGTCCATCCGATGGGATCTGCCCAGATCCATCCGCCGATATTATACGCAATGCCATGCGAAGCTTGAATTGCGTGGTGACCGAGATCGCCGAACTGAAATGAGGCGATGATCATCCCAATTCCGAAAAAAATGACGAAGCCGGAAAGGAGTTGATGCCAACGCCATAACCAAGACGGCCGTTTGAACCGCACGGCACGAGAAAGACCGCTCGATGTGGATGAAGTTTTCCGTCGAGGCATTTGTGGACAGAGTATAGCACATCAGCCGGTGTGCAGTTCTCGCTCTGCCCACTGTTCACTATTCACTGTGCACTGCCCCATCCATCGCTTCATTCGCGAGTTTGTCCGCGCGTTTGTTTTGCTCACGGCGCACATGGCGATAAGTAACGTGACCGTCGAGCCGTGTTTCGAGATTTTTGAGTTGGAGATAGCGCTGCGCAAGTTGTGGATTCTTCACCTTATACTCGCCATTCGCCTGACGGACGAGAAGCTCACTGTCCGTGATGACGATGACGGAGTTCGCGCCGAGATCGAGCGCGCGTTCGAGTCCAAGAATCACAGCGCGGTACTCGGCCTGATTGTTTGTCGTCGTTCCAAGATATTTTGCATGTTCTTCGAGGATTTCTCCATGCTCGTTTTCAATAACGACGCCGATGCCTGCGGGTCCTGGATTGCCTCTTGCTCCTCCATCCGTGCGGATCGTTAGTTTCATTTTTCTTTCGCCTCAAAGGGCAACAGGTCTTCGCGGATGAGCAATCG
>CAYIQM010000011.1:0-16472 GCA_964365615.1 uncultured Gammaproteobacteria bacterium
CCCATTTATGATCACCCCGCGGTCTAAAAATGCAGCGGACCCAACACGCGACTCCACACCCTTCCAATCATAGAGCTGGCCGGCATACACAATCGCGCGCTCTTCTGTATCGATGCAACAGCGACGACGTGCATCATCACGCGAGATCGAGCGATACACAGTTGGATCAAAGGTGACCGGATTCGGCAGCACCAATGTCGGCGGAAGATGTTCAACGATCTGCGCCAGACGATCCAGCTTGATTTGATTCGTGCTCATCAGTGCCGTCGCACGATGAATGATCCGCCGAATAAGCCGGCGCCGATCCGCGCGATTCGGATTGGGAACTTCGTGAACGTCCCAGATGACGCGCCATGGTTTGGGAAAAAATGCCGCTTGAAGCGGATCATTGATAAGCACCGCGTCCGGTCGAATCTCGTCCGTCAAGCTCCGCAATCCGATGAGGCCGGTCCAACGGATGATCGGAAATAGCCATCTCATGCTGAACACGAACCGCGGACCGAACGATCGAAAACGCACGCCCTCGATCGGCGGCGGCGCCTCATCGCTCCGACGCGGATACGCAACGGTTACCTCCATCCCCGCCTCCGCGGCTCCACGCGCCATCGCCAAAACCTGGAGACCATACGCCTTTTCAGTGGGAAAACGGGCATTCAACAGAATGAGAAGACGCATATCATTCGGCCTTGACCATCATCTCGACCAATGATCGAAAATCGACCTTCGGCGTCCACCCAAGAAGACGCTTCGCCTTGCTACTGTCCCCCACTTTCGGATTCGGTTTCGTCGGTCTGTAAAACTCCGGCGCAACTTCAACGATCTTATTGCCCATATCATCCGTCGCATACGTTGCCACGCCCTCGCCATGCCAGGTCAACGCAAGATCGAGTGCTTCTGCCGTGAGGTTGATCACGTCACGCACCGTGTACAGCGTCCCGCTTGCGATGACGAAATCCTGCGGCGCGTCCAACTGTAGCATCTTCCACATCGCTTCGACATAATCTCCCGCAAATCCCCAGTCGCGGGACGCGTCGACGTTTCCGATCGCGAGACAAGATGCAAGTCCGAGTTTGATCTTCACGAGTGTCCGCGTAATTTTTCTGGTGACCGCCACTTCGGTTCGTCGCGGAGATTCATGATTGAATAAAAACGCGGAACACGCGAACGCATGTTGCGTGTCTCGTGACCTCACGATGAAATCGCGATCTGCCGACATCTTTGCGATGGCGTACGGATTTTTCGTCTCCCAATCGCGTGGCGAATCTTCGTGCAATGGAGATGGAGATGGCACAAAAATTTCACTCGACGATGCCTGCAAAAATCGGACGTGCGGATTGATCTTCAAAGCAGCATCGAGCAAGACGCCGACACTTTCATTATTGATCTTCCACGTCATGTCCGGCGATGCATACGCGGTTTTGAGATCCGTCACGCCCGCCAAGTTGTACACTTCGTCCGGCGAAGATTTTTCGACAGCGGCCTTCAGAGAATCGTTGTCCGTCAGATCACCATGAAGAACGTGCACCGCCTCCGGGACATATTTCAGATCCGTCCCCTGCTTCACCAATCCAAAGACGTCGTAACCTTTTCCGACAAGGAGTTCGGCCAGATACGCCCCATCCTGCCCCGCAACGCCAGTAATCAAAGCCTTGTTCATACGCGATATCTTGACACTTCCGGATGAAAAATGGTATCTCTAGCATCGAAAGGACTGAACTTTGGGCAAATTCACCTACACCGAAGAGGAGGAAACGGATCTCGTGCGCCTGGCGCACAGGATCAAGGAAAACGATGGCCGACTGCCGGACTCGAGCTACGAGCTCTTCTACTAGCGGCTCTTTCCTCCGGCTCGACGGGCTGCGTGAGTGAGACACACGCGGCTCGTTTTCATTTTAGAGCATTTTAACTTCCTGCAATGGCACAATAAACTTCGTCCCCTGTGCAAGCAACTCCGTCTCCCGTTTCATGAATCCGTCGACGAAGCTGTAAGGTAAAGCCAACAAAAAATCGGGCTTGGCCGCGCGCATCTCGTCCTCATTCTTGATGGGAATGTCGCTACCGATAATATACTTGCCTACTTTGAACGGATTGGAATCCGCCGCGGCCGCGATGTCGTCTTTGCCAAGACCGCAATACTGCAAGATCGTATTCCCCTTTGTCGACGCGCCGTAGATCCAAACTGTTTTTCCGTCTTCTTTGATCTTCTTCAGCAACGCACAAAGATCATCACGCGTCTTTTCGACTCGCCGCATGAACGCCTGATACGTTGCCGGATCAAACAAGCCTTCGCTCAATTCTCGTTGCAGGATTTTTTGATATCGTGCCGTGGGTGCGAAGCGTGTGTTCCCCTTCTTTTTGACGAACGTGCGGAAACTTCCGCCATACACGTCGTTTTCCATCACGTCGAACACTTCGAGACCGACCTGCTCCATGAGCCACTTCATATGATGGGCCGCGTAGTAGCCCGCGTGTTCATGCACGATATTGTCGTACATGTTCGTCCGCAACATGGCCGGGAGATATGCCATCTGGATAATCCACGCGCCATCGTCATCAAGACACTCGGCGACATCACGCGCGAACTTCGTCGGATCATCCAAATGATAGAACATGGCGACACTGAAGATGAGCTTCGCCTTTTTTTGAGAAATGGCGCTGAACGCGTCCGTGTTGAAAAATTCACGAGCGGCGGTGTAGTTGGGCGCATCGATCACATACGCGACATTCTGCGCCGGGTCGATGTTCAGCAGGCGGCACCCGTCGTTTTTGAAAAACGTGAGAAGCGTTCCGTCGTTGCCGCCGATGTCGAGAATGACATCTTCCGGCTGCAGATGATTCAACGCACGCCCGCTGTCTGCCACATCTTGAAGTATTTTTGTCATGGACGAATTCGTAGCGCTCGTATACGGATAGGCATCGTACATGGACGTCAGATCCAACCGGTAACCGAGTTGAACCAGGCCACAGGTTGACCCGTCCTCTTTCTTGCGACACATGACGAGTTCAAGCGGGTATCGAACGGCAGTCACGCGATACGTGAGATCCGTCGGAAAAACGGATGACAGATACTGCTCGCCGATATCGATACACGGAACGAGATCCGTATTGCCGCACACACGACAGCGATCTATTTTCGTCGCAGAAATAGGTGGTTTGGATGGCATAGATTGACCGTAGTTTCAGATTGTTTGTTCCACGTATCCAGAAACATCAATACCTCGCTCGCCTCCGGAAAATCCGGCTCCGGATTTTGAACTTCTTGATGATCTATCACGCCTTCGAATGTACTTGTCGAGCCAAGATATTTCGCGATATCCTTCAAAACCATCGCGTTTCGGCCGCCGACTTCGACGACACCGGATCGGTGCAGATTGGATGCGATCCAATTGGAGGCAAATTCGACAGAGGCAAAACAATATCGGCTCTCCCCGTCTACGAATACCGTATTGTTCTGAACCATATCGACCAAAACTCCTTTCGTGATCCCCGTACTGTAGAGCGCGCCAAAACGAACGATCAAGTGCCCATCGAAGTCGCACAATTTCTCCGCCGCGGCTTTATGGCGTCCGTATACGGTATCGATTTGACAACGTGCTGATATGGTGCTAACATGTATCATTTTTTTGAACGTCCATCCGTAAAGCAGGTTCGCGGTTTTCTCGACGGTCTCAATAAAATCCATATCCGGATGTTGTGCCGCCCAGAATCTCGCGGATGGCATGGCGCAATTGATCAAGACATCATACCGATCCTTCCGCATCTCCTCGTAATTCTCCCGCGTCACGGCAACGGGCGTGACTTCGGAAGACGGCGAAAGGGCGCTGACGAGCGCACTCCCAAGAAACCCCCTTGCTCCGATAACAGCAACCTTCTGCATACCTCACTTCTGAGCCGGTGAGTTGCCCATCAAATGTTCTACCCGTACGATCGGCGGGTTGCAATCATCCCATCGTTTGGAGAGCATCGCGACGGCCGTGACGGCCGTAATGGCGTAGAACGTATGCGACGTCCCCATCGGCGTGCGGACGCACGTGCCGCGGCTCATGTGGATCTGTTCTTCCGGCGCATCCTTGGAATCCCGCGTCACCATCACACCCGATCCTTCGATCACTAAAAAATATTCATTGAACTCCGGATGATAGTGATGACCCCTCGTCTTCCCCGGCTGAAAGTACAGGACATTGAATTCCACAATCGGGTCCTCGGGAAGCCACGTGAAGATGCCACCGCGGCCGTCACGGACGGTATCGAGGTTGCACGAGGGGTTCAGGACTTTGATTTTCATAGATGTCGACTATGTATACAGCCCTCATCATCCCTTGTCAAAAAACACGATGCGGAGCAGTTGGAGGAAATATTTCGGCGCCTGCTTGAAAAAACTAACTTTGGATTCGCCGAACTGACGCGGAGCAAATGCCACCGGCGTCTCCCCGATCTTTGCACCGGCTTGTTTTGCACGGATGATCATCTCGAACAAAAAAAATTGACGATTCTCTACGGTGCGAATCCGCGTCCACACCGACGACCGGATGATGCGGAAGTTGGTGTTGTAGTTTTTTAGCCCCACACCACTCACGAGCCCGATGATGCGATTGGACATCGGACTGATCAGATGGTTTTCAAACCATCCCTTGAGAGAGTATTTCTTTCCGGATGCGTCCGTTCGAATTCCGATGACGAGATCAGCGCCCGTGCGGATGTAGTCGAAGATCTTTCGCATATCGTCAGTCGTGAACGACAGATCCGCGTCCGATGAGAGAATGTATTCACCGCGCGCCTTGTTGTATCCGTCGCGCAAGGCGGAACCGATGCCGAACAGGCCTGGTCGCTCGAGAAGCACAACATTGTGATACTGCTCATCAAGGTGTTGGACGAGTTCGCGTGTGCCGTCATCCGAATGATCATCCACGATGATGATCTCATGCGCCGTATCGCGAAACTCCGCTTCGATCTGTGGGATCAAGATGGTGAGGTTTTCTTTTTCCTTGTAGGTCGGAAGGATGATTGACAATTCTGGATGCGCGACGTCCATAGATATTCGTTACTTGCGTTCAAAAATCAAATAATTCCCATGATCCAGCGTTCGGTCTTCCCGATACTTCGCAAGGAACGGACGCGCCTCCTCTGCCATCGATGCGCTCATGAGGACGATATCCGGCGCGCCGGCGCGCAATCGGTCCAACTGGGCCTTGCCCACCGCATCGTTGTAATATAGCACCTTGAAATACTGCGAGTAGTGCTCACCATGAAAAAACGTCACAGCCTCCGGCGCGTGGTAGAAGAACATATGAGTCGATGGAGGAAGTGCATCGAAGTATGCTGTGAGTTCCGCGGTACGTGTATTACGGTAATAGCCGGCGACAAACGAGCTGAAGAGCGTCTGATACGCCTGGAACACGGCAAGCGCGATGAAGATGACCGTCACAGCATAGCGTCGTTGGCGACGTTGCACAAACGCGAACAGGGATGCGACCAGATACGGGAAGGTGATGATTTGCGCGACGAAGAAATAGCGGAAGAATCCGGGCATTTTCAAAAAGTACGCGATCGTCACCGCGACAAAACCCAATGCAACGACCTCATGCACTGGAATCTGGATCTTTCGACGGATGCGCAGACCGACATATACGACCCATGTGGCGAACGTCAAGAGCAGATAGGCTGGCGTTGACTGTTGGACGAAGAGCAGAAGATTCTTTTTGACGAGCGCGGGCAACGCAAGTCCGGTGAGCTGCTGGATGCCGGAAGGATTCGAGTAGCTTGTAAAAATTTCTCCGATGGATGACGTCCCCGCGAACTGCGTGAGAACATACATGACAAGCGGAACGAGAAATCCCAACGCACCGCAGACGAAATGCTCCCACGTCAGTCCAAGACGCTTTCGACAGACGAGTGCTACAAGACCGAGGATCGGCGCGAGCAGAAAAAAATTCGGTTTCGTTGCCATGAACGTTCCAGCGGCCAATCCGCCGCAGATCCAGAGAACTCTCGCCGGTCCGTCGCGTCGTTCCAGACGATACAGAATCGATAGCAGCAAAAAAAAGAACAAGAGCCCCGGCACTTCGCCGAGTACATTTTTTCCGTTGCCGTAGAGCGGCGCATGCGTTGCAACGATGAGCGTTGAGAGAAGCGCGACTCGAAATCCCCACGTCCGATACACAAACAGATAACACACAGCGATAAGAAGCACAATATATCCGACCATGACGACTCGCGCCTGAAGCAATCCGATCCCGAACAAATGAAAACTCAAGCTGATCGGCGCGATGACCGGAAATCCAACTGTCGCATACAGCTGCGCAGGCACGACATCGGTCGGCGACACGCGCAACACGGATGAGCCGTACGTCAACACATTGCGCGCGACCTGTAGAAAGATACCTTCGTCAAACCACGTCTTCGGACTCTCCGTTAATTTGTAGGTTGAAAAAATTCCCGCGACGGCGAGGCAGAGAATCAGTCCGAGAATCTTCATGCGCATATTAGTGGAACCGCAACAGTCGATCCTTCACCTTATCCAAACTTCCCCACACATCAACGGACGTCGTGAGAACCAGCATGAGCATCGCGGCGATCAGCGAATTGCGACGATCTTTTTCCGTGACGAATGCCAGCCATCCGGCGGACGCCAAAGCCATGAACGGGAGCATGGGAATGCGGTAGCGGTTCACGACGACCGTGAGCGTCGGCGGAATCGCAAGCAGGATCACGAGCACGGTGCCAAGTGCGAGGATCCAGTGATGAAACCGACGATGGACGAGTGCGTCCCACAACGACGCGCAGAACATGCCGAGCAACGCAAGATTGAAGAGAACCGATCCGATCAATACGAACAGACGGTCCCACGCTCCTTTATAGTGGAACCAAAACGCGCTGGTCTTGGAAAGCGCGAATAATTTCAATCCTTTTTGAACGGTGCGACCGATCGCGAAGAGCGGCTTGGTGAGCACGATCTTTTTCACTTCTTCGAGACTCACACGATCGATTTGATCCGGATCCAACCCCGCGATCTTCTGCCTGATATTCGGCAAGGCGCTCAAGTTGAATTCACCCGAACCATGCGGATCCAGGCCTGCCCATATGTCCAAGCCGCCGACGACGGAATTCAACACGAAGCTGTGGTAGAGTCGAGCATTTCGGATCGCCCACGGCGCCTGAATGAGAACGGCCGAGATCAAAACCAGAATCAGGGCTTTCCACCAACGCTTCCAGACAAAAACGAATAACACAACAACAAGCACGGGCGCGCCCGTAGGTCGAACCATCATCAATGCGCCGAGCAAAGCGCCCATCCAGACGAGTTTCCCCCATGAGGCTCTCCCATTGTGCTCCCAGATGAGGACGAACAGTTTCACGATGCCTACGAGGATAAACACAAATACGATCTCACTCATCAACATCGCCGTGGCTTGAATGATATCGGGATGAAAGGCGTAGAGGGCAAGCGGCAACGTGGTGTTGAGATGATTCGATGCGACGCTCCCGAGGACGCGACGGATCAACCCATACAACCACCACACGACCGTCGCATGCATCAAGGCTTGCAGGAGCCACACGATCCACGTATGGATGCCGAAAATCGTATAAACGGCCGCGAGAAAAAACTGATACCCGGGACCGATATCGCGAATGGCCGTATCTTGTGCGAGCGGAACGTTGCATTCGGAGCAAAAGGAGTGCCGTGTCACGATGTTGACCGCGGTTTCGTGAAACTTCCGCGCATCGACCGACGGCGTGATCTGATAGAAGAGCCCATATCCGAATGAAACGGCGAATGCCGCGACGGTGAGCCACAGGCGGACCGGCTTCGATCGAAGATATGCTATGAACCTGTTCATGTGGATCGTTTGCTCAACCGAAAGAAATGATGATACGGCATCCATGGCGAAAGCCACTCCCGTTCGATTGTGGCATGTTTATTTAAAACGTTTTTGATGCGTGTCAACGGATATCCGGTGCGCCCGATCTCCCAAAAATGCACACCGCCCGGCGTGATCGTGCTGGAAATCGGCAACTTCCACGCCTTGCGGATCTCGGGAAGGCCGGGCAGGTCAACCACGAAACGCAGCGTATAGCCCCAATGCGGCAATGACAAGACAACGCCTGTTCGAA
Organism: uncultured Gammaproteobacteria bacterium; assembly: GCA_964365615.1. Taxonomy (GTDB): domain Bacteria; phylum Patescibacteriota; class Patescibacteriia; order 2-12-FULL-60-25; family 2-12-FULL-60-25; genus CAITMG01. The sequence goes on from CAYIQM010000011.1 coordinate 8,113, forward strand.
CAACGCGCATCAGTTCTTGTATACACATCTCGAATTGATCAAACGACAGATGCTCAAGCACTTCGGCGCATAGTGCGACATCGACGGATGCGTCCGGAAGCGGAATACGTTCCACCGAACCGACGACGTCCGGTTGCAATGCGGCATCGATGTCGAGCGTCGTGACCTGTATCCCCTGACGCTTCAGAGCATCGGTCACGATTCCGTTCCCCACACCGATTTCGAGACAGGACGACGGTTGAAAGCGCAATACCTGATCGATTTGCGTAAAGTAACTGGTCCAGCGTCCTTCAAACTCATATCGTTTCCACGTTTCGTATGGCATAGATTCATTGTACCGTCTGGCGTATCTCCGAGACCAGTGCGCCGAGCGTCCGGTGGAGATCGTGATGCGCGGTGACGATGGAGCGCAACACATCGGATGACGGCGGGCGTTCGAGCTGAGATCGAATCGCTTCGGCGAATGCGCGTGCATCCACGTTTTTGACGAACCCACCCGGCGGCACGATCGTCGCGAACGCTTCATTGCTCGTCACAACCGGACAACCGCAGGCCATGGCTTCGAGCACGACTTTATCGAGACCACCGGTCGGAGTCGCATTCAGACAGACGGCGGCAGTTTGATATGCGCGTCGAACCCGGTCTTCGGATTGACCGCCGCAGAACGTGATATGGCGATCCAAACCGAATTGATGCATCTGATCATGCAGCATGTTTGCGTACTGATGATCCTGATTGACAACCGGCACGCCGATGATATCGAGCGTCACGCCTCTTCCCTCTTTGCGTAAGAGTTCGACGGCGGAAATCAGGATGTCAAGCCGCTTGATCGGGGTGATTCGGCCAACCGTAATAAGTCTCAATGGCGCACGAGGGACGGATGGATCTGGCACAAAAAAATCCGTATCGATCGCATGACCCATGAACCGTACCTTCGACGTCTTCAATCGAAAACCTTCTGGCGATGCGCTGAACACTCGGCGCACGAACAGCGTCGCCGCACGCAGCGTCAAAGACGCGCGCTTGTGCGTGTACCACAGAGAGATCGGAATGCGACGGAAGAACGCGATCTTCGCGATCAACAACACATACATCGGCACCATCAGTACAAGAATCGAGTCGACGTTCCGCGTTTCGCGCCACGCATAACGATAGAAGCGATAGAGTTGAATCAATTTTGATGCACCATGTTCTTTGCCAAGCGACAACACACGCACGTTCGTCGGCACGTCGTACGTTCCGACCGATTGCGCGATCACGGTGACAGACTCGCACAGACCGGAAAACTCTTTTAACCAACGCACATGCACTGCGAGGTTCGTGTCGTGACTGTCAATGCGTTGCGTGATGACGAGCAGACGCAAGCGCTTGTTCGGATCTTGCTGCCTATTCTTTCGCAATAACGACCAGCCATACGCCGCATAGAGAAATTCGATCGGCATGAGCGGAAACCGCAACCGACCTTCGATGCCCAAACCTTCCACCCAGACCGTCATCGTGAGATACAGGCACAGTGCGATAAGAAAGAGAATCTTGAATCTGGAGTCTGGAATCTTGCGGTATGCCATGATCACGCCGTAGAGGAATAATGCGGTGATCACGATCCACACGATTCGGCCAAGAACGCCAACAGCATAAAATGGCTGGCTAAAAATCTTCCAAAAAGATGCGAACAGATCGCCGATCCTGCCTTGCGCGAGATAATGAGTTGGCGGCAATACCGAATGATCGACCGGCGGGATGAGATGATAGTAATTGAGGAACGAGTTGTAGTTGTTCGATGTCCAAAAAGAAACCGTGTTGATCCCAACGAGTCGCAGGACGATCATCGGGTTCGCCGTGACATACTCCCACGCGGCACGCGTGTATGCGGCGCTTTGCGTTCCATCGCTCTTGTCGGTAATCCCATACTCATCGATGAACTTCCGGTGCAATACCGTTTCCGCATCCTGATACGAAATATGATCGCGCACCGATACAATCGACGTGCCGAGATAAAACAAGATGACCGACGATGCTTGCGAGGTCAATCGGAACGAACCGAATGTTCGCAGGTTCCGAACCATCCACGGAAAGATAAGGATCGAAATCGTCACGCCAACGACGAGGAGAGGCTTCAACACCTGACGCCAGCGGATGTGGCGCACCCAGGGCAAAATTACGAGCGCGAGGATGACGGGAAAAAATTGCAGAAGCGGCTTGATCAGTAGGCCGAATCCAAATGCGATCCCGGCGAAGACGCTGTCCCTGATCCGTCTCTGCTCCATGGCGCGACACACGAAAATGATTCCGGCGAGCAGGACAAGCGTGTAGACCGATTCGGTCCAAACAATCACGCTGTAAAACACAAAATGCGGTTCAACTGCGGCGATCCAAGCGGCGATCCATGTTGCGCGTTTTCCCAGCCGGAGATGCCGACCCAATGAGAGGATGAGAAGCGGTATGAACGAGGCGAGAACGATTTGAAACAGAACGAATCCAGCCATAGAACGAAACACGGTGAGACCTCCGGCGAGGAACAGCGGATACGCGATTGTGCGATAGGCAAACGGCACCCCGTCAAGGCTAAAGCCATGACCTGCAAGCAGTGAACGAGCAAGTCCGAGATAGTGGATGCTGTCGCCAAACGCAAATCCGGCTGATCCCACGGTGGTGAGGATCAGAACGAACAGCGCAAAACGGATCGCGAATGCCGAAAGAAATAACGACAGCATACTCGGCGACACGGTACTCTGCGCAGTCCGTTCGAGAGATTGCCTGACGTGTGCGACCGTTTGTTCGACCGTTGGCAATGTGTGAACGCGTTGTCGCGCAGACTCGGCCAGACGGCGGGCACGGGTCGGATCTTCGATCAATTCATTGATGGCCGTTGCCAATGCCTGCGTATCTTCAGTCGGAACAACAATGCCAGATTCGTCATTTCTAATAACTTCTCCGGCACATCCGACATCCGTCATCACGATCGGCACTCCGGCAGCCGCGGCTTCGATGACCGCCAGTCCCCATCCTTCGAAGCGCGATGGTTGGACGTAGATGTCGGCGTCTGAAAAAAACGTTTCGAGATTCGTCTGATGTCCCGCGAAGATGACTGATGATCCGAGATTCAACGATTGCGCGCGTCGTTCGAGAATGGCGCGCTCCGGTCCGTCGCCGACGATCGTAAGCGTGGCGTTCTTCTGTGTATCGAGAACAAAACGGAAGGCATCGAGCAACACGTCAACGCCCTTTTCATACGAAAGTCTCGCGACGCACAAGAGACGCGGATGATCCGACGGATTGTGTGCGACCCTCTCAAATCGCGACACGTCAGTCGGCACGGACACGACATCAATCTTGTCCGACGGGATGCCGATGGACTCAAGCCCGCGCTTGCCGCGTTGGCTCACGGTGCGTACGCGATCGGCACGACGCGCGATGAAACGTGCCCACACACCGAGCATTCGATCGCGAAAACTCTTCGGCGAACGAGAAAAATACGCGCTATGGTCTTGCAGATGAAACCGCGTTTTCGTTCCGAGGATTGCGAGATATCCAACCAGTCCGCACGCAAGCGGATCCTGCACGGTCAGCACGTCGAACTGATTCATCCAGCGCAAACGGAACAACAAAAACGTCGTCCGTGTCAACGCCGTGAACCACGAAGAACCGCCCGCGCACTGAACACGAATCGTCGGCGTGAGTTGGATACTCGTGCGAGGACCTGGGGCGACGACCACGATATCGACGTCATACCCTCGATAATACTCGATCTGGCGGACCGAGGAGCGTGAAGACGGATCAAGCGTGGCGGGATCAAGACCGATGACGAGCAATCGCATAGAATAGAGTGTAGCTTGCCATATATAGCAAAAAAATCCAAAATACGCTCAACCGCTCATGCGCATTCTCCTCTACCACGGCGTTCGTCCGTCAGACGATAAAGTCTCGCCCGACATCCGTAAGAAACACATCCCCGAAGCGATCTTCCGCAAACAGATCGAATATTTTGCGAGATCGTATCAGCCAATGAGCTTGTCAGACGTGATCGACGTATTGCGCGATAATCGTCCCCTGCCGCGGCGCGGTCTGTGTGTGACGTTTGATGACGGCTATGAAAACAATGCCACGACCGCTGCGCCGATCCTGAAGCAGTACGGCGTGCCTGCTGCGTTTTTTGTGACCACCGGCTTTATTGACGGGACAACGCGTCTGTGGGTCGATCGGTTTGAAACCGCATTTTCACAATTGCCCAAGACCGGCGAAACAGATGATGACGTTCGCAGCAGACTGAAACGTCTGACGCCGCAAGAGCGTGACGCACAGATCGAAGAGCTCGAGCGGCTCGCCGGAACAACTCATGTCGTCCATCCGCTGTATCGTCCGATGACATGGGATCATATTCGTTCATTGGCCAACGACGGATTCGAAATCGGTGCACACACGGTCACGCATCCGGTTCTCACGCACTGTTCGACCGATGAAGCGCGTCGGGAGATACGCGACAGCAAACAACGGATCGAAGACGAATTGCGGACGCCATGCCGACACTTCGCCTATCCCAACGGCCAACCAGGCGACTGGAACGACGCGGTCAAACGAATCGTGCGCGATATGGGATTCATCTCGTGCCTCACCACCATCGACGGACCGACCAAAAATGGCGATGATGTCTTTGAACTCAAACGTACCACCATCGACACGGGCGACGACTTTGTCAAATTCCGCTTGACGGTTTCGGGGTTGCGCTCCACCATACACAAACTTCGCAGCGCAATCCGAGTATGAATTTTCAACCGCAAGATCAGGTGGCGGGACATTTCGACAGCAAGGCGAACGAATATTTCGATTGGTATCATCTCCAAAATCTGGAAGGCCACTCGTTTCGTATTCGAAAGACGAGATGCATGGACATGCTGTCGACGGTGCCGGCCGGCGGTCACGTTGCGGACATCGGATGCGGACCGGCAACCATGATCAAAGAGTTGCTCGATCGTGGCTTCATCGTGACCGGAACCGACATCGCCCCGCACATGATCGAAGAATGCAAGACGCGTTTTGCCAACGAACCGCGCGCGTCGTTTGTCGTTTGCTCCGCCGAGCATATTCCACTTCCCAACGGAAGCCAAAACGCGGTTACAGCCATGGGATTGCTCGAATATCTGAATGACGAACCGGCCACACTCAAAGAATTTCACCGACTGCTCAAACCCGGCGGCGTGGCCATCCTCACCTATCCTCACTACTGGAGCCCGTCGCGCATCTGGAATCGCTTCACGAATCTGCTTGCACGACCGATCCTCTTTGTCCTGCGCAAAGGAAAGAAAGGACCTGGCGTGAAACATCGCGAATACGAACTCGCACCAACGCTCCACATGATCCGCGACACCGGATTCAAGATCGAGGACGTGGTGTTCTATAATTTCAAACTTGGTCTCCGTCCATTGGATTCGTGGTCCCCCAAAACGTTCATGCATATCGCCGAAGTGCTCGAACGATTTTGTCGCACCCCGCTCGTGCGTCGCATCGGGACTGGATTTATCGTGCTGGCGAAGAAGCCATAAGGTCGTGGTGGCCTACACCTGCGAGGCACGCAACAAAAAATGCGTTGCTTCTTGTTTCATGAGCTGTTCACTCGACAGGCTCAATTCATTTTCATATATGAGTGTTTTGAAACCCTGCTCGTGAAGCGTTGATAATAATTTCGGCAAATCGTTCGAAATATTGGCCCTATTATGGTGATACTCCATGATCACAGAATCGATCTTCGTCAACGCACCGCTTTCCGCCAACTCCTTGATGACCGACCCTTCCGCGCCTTCGATGTCCATTTTCAATAGATCAACGCGCCCGGTAATAAACGAAGAAAGTCGCTTCGCCTGGACTGGATATTCCGTAAACGACAACGAACTATTCTGCGCCTTTGAATCATGCACACCCTGCATTGAAGTCGAGCCTCCGGGCTTGGTTTGATTTTCCCAAAATGTAATTGTCCCCTCCTCATCCGAAAGAGCTGCCTCAACGACGGTAACATTCGTGAGTTGATTGACCTCAATGGTTTTTCGCAGCATTCCCAGATTTAATGGTGATGGTTCGAAAACAGTGATCTTGGAATGGGGGTATAACCACTTAAAATATAAAACGGAGATACCGATATTCCCACCGCAATCAATAATGGATGGGGTGGAATTCGCCGCCTTAAAATAATAATCTCCGAACAAAAATATCTCTCGCAAGATCGTTAGCAGATTCGCATAGGAAGAAGCAAAAAGAGAGTACCCGAGGAACTTCCACCCCCCACGCGGGATATTTTCTCCAAGCAAGAGATGCTGAACCCGAACCAAGTTGAATGCAAATAAGATCCGCAACCTCGTCGTAATAGATAGGGTGGTGCGTGACAAACAAATGGAAATCTCATGAAGCAGACGGGCTAATCGATACATATAATCGGCTACATCCTAGCGCAATTGTAGAAATTAGTGCAATACGCCGGAACGGGATTTATCGTACTCGCGAAGAAGCCGTAACAACGTCCGCAAGCGTGACGGACGGCGGCGGCGGAAGACGGATCTGTTCACGTACTGTATCGAGTGCCGCCCTGTCTGATGCGAATCGGATAAGCACTTCGGTCCAGGCGGCTTCATCCGTCGGATCGAACTCGAGCATTCCTCCGGTCCCAGAAGGTAGTCCGTGTTCACTTGTCACGAGACACGGCACGCCACAGCCCAGCGCTTCGAGCACGCCGTTCGGACACACGTCGGAAAGAGACGGCAACACGTACAGATCCGTTTCGGATAACAAGTTCAGAACGTCATGCGGAGCTTTGGATCCAAGAAACCGGACGTGCGCCAATCCATGCAAAATCCGCTCGCACTCGGCGCGTTCTTCGCCATCACCCACAAAAACCATTGAGACCGCGGCGCCGGCTTCGATGGCTTGCTTCAACGCACGCGCAAAAAATGGAACGTTCTTCACCGGCGCGATCCGTCCCGCGTACAACACACGCAATTCTCCATACGGTGCATGCGGTGCCGGTTTGCAGTCATCACGCGCCGGAACATTGGGAACGGTGACGACGCGTGCGAGGACGGACGGCGCGATATGTTCGAGCGGCGTACGCAAAATGTCGGAGGTGACGGCGATCCGCTCGGCACGGCGAAGCACCCAACCGGCAACGAGTTGCTTCATCCGATGACGCAACCCCGTGGCATGATGCGCCCAATATTCTCGCAACGTCACTCGCAATCCCCCGTTCGTCACCGCATCTTCCCACATCCATTCGCCACCGAGTCGTATGACCAGACGATTGCGTCGACCCATGAGCGCAAGGCGGACGGGAATCCCGACAGAAAAAACATCGGTTACCAAAACGGTCATGTCCGATTTCAAAACTTTTTTGACAACCCGCGCGAGCCGAACGTATCTCGAAAGAACAGAACCGTAACGAGGCACACGAACAACGCCATCCGTTTTCATCGACGGCTGTCCATACGTCACGACAATGACTTCATGTCTCGCCCGCTTCAACTCCTCGACCAACGCAGACATGATAGTCGCGGGGCCGCCAATTTCAGGAGGATAAATACCGGTAGCAATGAGGATGTTCATACATGAGATCCTAAGCGCTCCAATAATGAACCAATTTTGTATGCAATACAATCCCATCCATACTTCTCACGGACAAGCGCCTCGCCATTCCGTATCAGCCTGTCGCGTAGCTCCGGTTCGTGTTGGATGCGTTGAACGGCTGCGGCGATTGACTCCGGATTTCGCGGTTGACACAACACGCCGGTCTCGCCGTCGATCAAAAAATCCGGAATGCCTCCGACCGGCGTACCGATAATCGGAAGACCTGCGGCCATGGATTCAAGAAACGAATTGCCGAGCCCCTCTGACAACGACGGACGACAAAAAATGTCGGACGCCTGAAGCAACGCCGAAAGTTCATCATGTGATTTCTTTCCGACAAACGTCACGCGCGAAGCGACCTTCTGCTCCTCGACAAGTGCGTTCAGCATCGCTTCATCTTCGCCGATGCCGGCGATCAGCAACTTGTAATTCTCCGGAAGGAAGGCAAGCGAGCGGATCATGTCATCGACGGCGTTCTTCAGTGACAAACGCGATGCGGTTACGATCACGACATCGTGATCGGCGTATCCGTACGTTTGACGAATGCGTCGGCGTTCTTCCGTCGAAATGCGCATGGTGAATTTCTCGATATCTACACCATTGGGAACAACTTCCGGTTTTCCCTTGAATCCCATTTTGACCGACCAGTCCGCCAAAAAGTAGCTGATCGCCTGTACGGCGTTCGCGCGCTTAAAAATGGCTTTATGCAAAAACGAAAACACACCTGTGCGCTTTGCATAATGATCAAGCGGATC
>CAYIQM010000012.1:0-16138 GCA_964365615.1 uncultured Gammaproteobacteria bacterium
TTAGGTGGCGTCTTATTTTGTATTTTTTCTGAAGTTTTGGAATTGACGGAAGAATGGGGCGTTCTGTTGAAACGTTCGAATCTTCGACATCGGATAGATGAAATTTTTATCGTCAGAGACGGAAAGCGTACAGACAAAAACAATAAACCGGTCAAGGCGACTTGGGTAGAGTGTAAGAATTTTATGATCCAGTTTTTACAAACGGCTCAGTAGAGGCCTCGACAATCGCAATTTCTTGATCGGTTAAGCCATACAGGCGATACATTGAACGATCTAACTTTGCATCCATTTTTTTGAACGCCGAATTATTTTTTGCCGTTAATATTTTTTCTACCAACGTAACGATCTCTCCATGTTGATACTCGGTGGGCTCGGCGATAGGGAGACTATTGAGATAGCCGATTCAGTAGTGCAGATATCCTCCCGCAACATGCGTGCCCTCGTAGATATTCGCGTAATAGTAATGCAACAACTTTGAATTGAGCAGCGCGAGAAAAAATTTAAGATTAAAATCAGTCCGTGCGTGTTCATTCACATACGCAACAAAAAAAGTATTTTTGCAATAAAATCCCTGATCGTCGTCGGTTGCGCGCTGGCGAAGCTCAGTCGTGTAACTATTCGTCTTTCGTCGTTGTGTAGATGCGATGAGCGTGGCAGTGTGCTAATCTTCATCTAGAAAGAATTGTTATTGTCTACACACATGCATGCTGCTTGCATCAAGAATTTTCTGAATCGTGTCACGGATTGACGCATGCGCCATTTTGTGTTATAGGTCACGGGTATGTGGCAACGCGTCGTTCTCGGATTTTGCCTCGCGGTCGTGATGTATTGCACGGCTGTTTCACGCGTCGCGGCGACGAGCGGCATCCCCGGATCACCAAAGCTGCTGAATCCCTATCTGGGATGGGAGATCACGGAAGCGAATCTCCCGCGCCTCGCGCGATGGGACGTCGTCATTCTTGACGCGGATCAGCAGGCGCGCGTTCCGGATCGCATTCGGAAATTGCGGGCGTTGAATCCATCTATCAAGATCCTCGCATACATCGCCTCGGAGGAAATCGCGACCGCGCGTTTTTCCGAACCGGTCGAATTCCCGATCGGAAACATGGCGACCCAAATCCAGGACGTATGGTATGTGCGCGATCCTGTCGGAAACAAAGTGTTTTTTTGGCCGGGTTCTGCGATGCTGAATGTCACGAACGTGGGACCCCCCGGTGCAACCGGAGAACGGTGGAACGAGTTTTTGCCACGGTTCATCCATGAACATATCCTCTCGTCTGGGTTGTGGGACGGCATCTTTCTTGACAATACATTCAACCGACTCTCGGATCATCTGAAGACGTCCGTGGATTTGGATCGCGATGGAATCGCAGACGCGCGCGTCACGACAGACGCAGCCTGGCGCAACGGCATGTTTAAAATGATCCATCGCCTACGCGAACTCAATCCCAACGCGATTCTCATGGGAAATGGGGGATTGAGTTATGCAGGCGAATTGCACGGCGTCCTGTTCGAGAACTATCCGAGCTGGAATTGGAGTGTGAATTGGCAAGAATTCCGACAATCGCTCGTGCGCAGCCGATCCCCATCCATTTCTGCGCTCAACGTCAACACGAAGAATGAAAATCGTCCCGGCGACTACAAACGGATGCGCTACGGGCTCGCGAATGCGCTCGTGGGCGGAGGATACTATTCCTTTGACACAGGCGACGCGGATCACCACACGTTGTGGTGGTATGACGAATATGAAACACGCCTCGGGACGCCGCGAGGGGAACCGCGGACGCTCGTCGGTGGTCGGGCGATGGGAGTCGAAATCGTCCCCGCGGTATGGGCACGAGATTTTCAAAATGGCATTGTGATGTTTAACAGCACGAACGCACTCGCTCGTGTCTCGCTGCCCGGTGAGTTTGAGAAATTGAGAGGAACGCAGGATCCAGCAACGAACGACGGGACGATCGTTCGGACGATCGAGCTCGCGTCAGAAGATGGCCTTCTCCTCTTGCGTCGGAGCGAGCCCGGAGAGATTCGCGGGAGCGCGTTTGAAAACGGTTCGTTCGTTCGGATGTACGATGCTCGCGGCCGTCAGGTGCAAGCCGGTTTTTTTGCGCAACGGAACGACGTGCCGGGCGGTGCGCTTGTTCTCGCGTCAGATCTCGATCGCGACGGCCGCGAGGACATTGTGTTTGCGTCGCGTGGCCTTGTTTCCGTCCGTCTCGGACGTGGCGTGACACGATTTTTTCGCCCGTTTGTCGAATCCAATGGGCGAGGCATCCCTCGTCTCTACAGTGGAAAAATATCCATCGCGACAGGGAATACGGATCGCGATGCGGCAGAGGAGATCATCGTCGGGCGATCTGGAGCGCCGCCGGAAGTCAAAATTTTTTCGGCGGATGGCAAGCTGCTCGCGTCGTGGCTCGCGTATCAGGCAAAATTTGCCGGAGGCGTGCGCGTTGCGATCGGCGATCTGGATGGAGACGGGAAACGGGAAATTGTCACGGCCGCTGGCCCAGGAGGAGGTCCGCATCTCCGCGTCTGGAAAACGGATGGGTCGGTGTGGGGCGGCGGATGGTTTGCGTTCGACGCAACGGATCGCGGAGGCGTTGAGATCGCGGTCGGAGACGTGGATGGCGACGGGAAAAACGACATCGTTGCCGTGTCGGGACAGGGCGCGATTCCGCGGATGCGGATCTTTGACGGGAGAGGTACACTCAAAGCGGATATCGTGCTCGGCAGCCGTCCGCTTGCCGCCGGACTCCGCGTTGCGCTTTCTGATCTGAACGGAGACGGAGTGAAAGAGATTTTCATCGGCGGACTTCCAATTTTCTAAACTTATGTCACGAAAGGAACAGAATCATTTCTCAACAGGACTCGCGCGATACGCGAGCACGGCGGCGTTTACGACCGCGCGCTCCATCTCTTCGCATCTGCGCGCATGGTTCCACAACACATACAAGCCGCAGTATCGTTTTGCGGGCATTGTGTTTTGGTTCGACGTCTTTCTCCTCGGCGTCGCTGTCGCACTTCTCATCTTGAACGCATTTTTTCTCGTCACGATTCTGCGCCCGTCACCTGTTGGCATCACGCTCGATTTTCGCACGCCGTCAACCATCCACGGCTCCGACGCGACGCCGATCGAAGCGACGCTCCATGTGACGGATGGAAAGGCACACGAAGGCATCGTGCTGCGCGTCAAATTCCCAGATTGGGTCGAGATTCTTTCCTCGGAACCGAGGTTCGTCAAACAGGCGATCCAGATCGGTGCGCTGCGCCCCGGCGACGAAAAAGTCGCGCGCTTCATCGTCCGCATCCGCGCCGCAAAGGGGACGAAGGTGCCGTTCGGATTTGAAATATCCCAACCGGGCTTTTTCGGCATCCCGTCCATCGTCAGCGGACGGGAAACGCGGACGGTTGATTTCGAGGCGCTCTCCATTGCTCCGGCCGTGGATGCGATCGCGATTGCGAGCGGAGGATCCGTTCCGTATGTCGTCACGAACGTCGGATCCGTTTCGATTCCGCTCGTGACGGTCCGCCTCGTTCAAGCGGACGGCGCGCCAGCCGCTCGTCTCGATTCCGGCGACGTCCTCTTTCTGAAAAATGTTTCCGCCAAATCATCCCGTCTCGTTTTTCTTCAGATTGGCGAGACGTCCGCCACAAGCGTCCGTGTGGGTCTCGAAGTGCAGGATGGCGCACAGGTCGTCGCGTCGGATGCACGTTCCTATGCCATCGAGTCATCGCGGCAACATATCACGATCCGGGAGCCGCTCCGTTCAACGCTCTCGTATGAGAATTCCGGTGAACCTGCGAGGCTCTTTGTCGCACACGCTCTTCTTGATGTGGACGAACCATATCAAATCTTCCCGCTCTCGACCGGGATTGGTCAGATTTCTCTTCCGCTTGATCCGTCGCGTGCGGCTTCATCCACCGCATGGAGCGTGATCCCGATTTCGCATTCAAACGTCCTCGGCCGCCGCGTCATCGGTCACATGGCCGCGACGTTTCCATTTGCCGTCGAAGCGCGATACTTTTCAGCGATCGGAGATCAGCTTGGGATCGGGCCGCTTCCTCCCAAAATCGGCGAAGTCACATCTTATTGGATCGTGTGGACCGTTGGACCTGTCGAATCGGAGTTGAGATTGCTTTTGATGTCTTCCACGCTTCCTGCAAACGTCCGCGCAACGGGAAAATTCGCATCACAATTTGGCGGGACATTTTCGACGAATGGCAAGACCGTAAGCTGGACGGTCCCATCCGTGCCCGTGACAGGTGCCGCCGCAACGTTTGCCTTCGAAATCGCATTCACGCCAACAAAAAATCAGATCGGCACAATGGCACGTCTCATCACGTCAAGTGTTGCGAACGCGATCGCCGCACAGAACGGCGAGACGCTCGAGGCGGATGCTCTGACGGGCGTCGGGGCCGACACGACCGATCTCGCGCATGATGCAACAGGGAAAGGCAAGGGGATCATTCGGTAGGCACTCTTGGAGAAAATTTTGGGTTCGTGATTTTCCATTGATCAATCCACTGCCCGATCCCTCGTTCATCTCGTTTGTGTTTGACGGTCACGGTTCGTTGCGACCAGCTCACCAGTGATCCGAAATGGAGCTTGTATCTTCCATGAACCACGATGTATCGGAGTTCTCCAGACGCAATTGCGCGTCGAATTGTTCGTGGATTGATGCCAAACAGTCGCGCTGCTTCTGATACCGTGACACGGACGATTCTTTCAGATGTATCGTTTGTCTGGAACTTTGGATGTATTGGCATGATTCCATCATGCAATAATAATGAATTTTTGTCAACAAAAATGTGGACAAATAATGCAAAACAGTCACTTTCATCTTGCCAAAGCGTCTGTATTGCGATATGATAGGTTTCATCGGTGACTAATCTCTACGACAAATATCTCTTGTTCCGCTTACGAACAAAGCGGGACCCCGAAGCTTTCGCGAAGCTGTATGACCGCTACGTTGAGGCCATTTATCGGTTTTCATTCTTGAAGCTGCCGCGTCAAGAAGAGGCACAAGACATCACGGCTGAAACATTCACGCGTGCCTGGCAATACCTGAACGAAAACCACACCGTCACACACATTCGCGCTCTCCTCTATCGGATCGCCCGCAACCTCATTGCGGATTATTATCGTTCCCAATATAAAACGCCACCACAGATTTCCATTGAAAATAGTAAAGATTCGACTGATTTTGATGGGGATGTAACGTTTGAGGCCGATTTTTCGACACAACGAGTAGAGGGGTCTGTGAGCGATCAGAGATCAGGACAGCGTCTTATCGAGGCTCGCACGGATTTCGCGCTCGTCCTCCAAAAATTGGATAAGCTGAAAGAGGATTATCGCGACGTTTTACTGCTTCGTCTCATAGATGACCTGCCGTTTTCCGTGATCGCGGATATCCTCGAAAAGACAACAGGGAATGTTCGTGTCATCTTTCATCGTGGTCTCAAAATGCTGAAAGAACTCGATTAGGAAACCTGTGAAATTGGCTTCCATAGAACCATCCATGCAAAACAATCTCGAACAATCCATTGCCTCGCTGCGATCCATTGAGCGCCGCATCAAGCCAGATGCGGCGTGGGTTCGTGCTCGGCGCGACACGTTGTTCATGCAGGTCAAGAACACGTTGCCAACGAACGCCGCGACGTATCGTGAGCGCTTGCACGAAGCCATTCGGCATTTTGTCGCAATTAAAGGAAGCGCGTTTGTTTGGAAGCCGATGATGACGCTCGTTTCGCTTTTCATCCTTGCAACGGGCGGATCCATCATGTCGGTTTCCGCGGCGGAGCAGTCTTTGCCGGGAGATTTTCTCTATGGCCTCAAGCTCGCGACCGAGCAGGCGCGGCTTGCATGGGTCTCGGAAAAAAATGAACGGTTGAAGCTGAAAACGGAATTTACAGATCGTCGCGTCCATGAATTGAAGGAAGTCGCGAACGTTCGAAAGGATTCCGAGAGCGTGAGACAGGTCGCAGAAAGCATTAAACGTGATTTGAGTACGATCAAGGACCAGCTCGCGGACGTGAAGAAGCATTCATCTCCCGAAGTGACCGCAGCAGCGGCAAGGCTCGTTGACAAGCAATCCATCAACGTCATGAATGTTCTTCAAGAGACAAAGGTCGGGCTTGGGAAAGAGATGAGGGAAAAAGTCACGGAAGCGCAAACAGCCGCAGCCGAAACTGGCGTGAAAGCGATCGAGGTCTTAGCTGAAAAACATCAGCAGTCGAGTTCCACGGTTTCCGCCGCAGATCTTGCGAAAACGATTGAAACGCATACGAATGCGGTCATTGCTATGACGAATGCGGCTCCGCCGTCCGTCTCTATGACGAGCGGAACCATGTCAATACTTGTTCAGTCAATTGCGAGTTCTACCGCATCTGGAGCGACGTCTACACTTGAGCTTCCAAAACTCATTGATCAGGTGAAGAATTTGACAACACAGGTTTTTGCACAGGAAAAAGTGCAAGAAAAAGCAAGAGAGGAAAAAGAGGGAAAAGTGAAGGAGGAAGCGGTGACCGCATCGTCAACGATTCTCACGACGCAACCATCCAACACAACCGCCGTGCCTACCTCTTCATCGCACATGCCAAAAGCTCCCTAAAGTTCCGGAACACGCATCCAAGCCTCACAGGGTGTCAGTCCGCCTCGGGCCGGACGGCCATCCTGACGGGCAGGTGGTGCAAAACCGCTTTGTCCCCGTTTTTATCCTCGCCAATCATCTGGCGTTAAAGGTCGATCCCCGCAATTTTGCGGGAGCTCAGATGAAACAATTATTCATCTGTTCCCAAACACTCTCTAAATTGAGTTCATTTATGGTTAAAACACTTAAAAAGGCCTTTTCCACGTTCGTCACTTTGACGACCATCACATGGTCAGTGGGTGCCGGCGCATTGGCATTTCCAAATGTCGCTTCAGCGGCCACGCTCAACAGCGGCGATCTCGTGAAGGCGTCTGGTCCGGCCGTGTATTACTATGCGACGGACGGGAAACGATATGTGTTCCCGAATGAGAAGAGCTACCTCTCCTGGTATAAGGATTTCTCGACGGTGAAGACCATTACCGACGCAGAACTTGCCGCACTCACGATTGGCGGCAACGTCACGATCCGCCCGGGCACCAAGCTCGTGAAGATCACGACGGATCCGAAGACATACGCCGTCACACAAGGCGGCGTTCTCCGATGGATCCAATCGGAAGACATTGCGAAGGCACTCTACGGTAATAACTGGGCGCAACGCGTCGTTGACGTCCCAGACGCATTCTTCGTCAATTATACGGTTGGTTCCCCGGTTTCCACGAACATTCACCCGGACGGAACGCTGATCCAAGTCAGTGGCGATTCGAACTGGTACGTTGTGTGGGGCGGCATGAAGCGCAAGGTCGCGTCTGACGCGGCGCTGATGGCCAACGGCCTCGACAAAGCCAACGCAATCACCACGACGCTGTCCTATAGCAACGGTTCTGATCTTGCAGGCCGCGAAAGCGTCCTCGCAGACACCGTTATCGCCGCAGGCGGCGTAACTCCGCCGACACCACCGGTCGGCGGTCCTCTTTCGGTCGCTCTCGCATCGGACACGCCAGCTGGCATGACCGTTCCGAAGAACGGATCGTCTGTTCCGCTGGTCAAAGTCAACCTCACGGCGGGTTCTTCCGCGGTGAAGGTATCAAGCCTCCGTTTCCAACGCGTTGGCGTTGGTTCGACGTCCGATTTCTCGAACGTCTACCTCTATGATGGCAATGGATTGCGCCTCACAACGGGTCGCAGCATCAACACCACGAGCAATGTTGTTGAATTCAACAATTTGAACCTGGCGGTTGGCGCGGGTCTGACAGTCCCGTTCTACGTATATGGTGACTTCTCATCGCCGGCATCATCTGGCGGGCAGCATGCCTTCCAACTTGTTGACGCCGCCTCCGTTGTCTTAAGCGCCGGCACGGTTTCAGGTTCATTCCCGCTCCGTGGCAACATGTTCACGGTCGGTACGACCTCATCCGCGCGCGTTGACGTTCTGAAAGGAACGCAGCCCGCGAACCCGGTCATTGGTACGAAGCAGACGGAAGTATCCAACTTCAAGCTGCAGGCCAATGGCACAAGTGATGTCGAAATTCGTCAGATCACGCTTTACCAAGCTGGCTCTGTCACGAACTCCGACCTCTCGAACTTCAATCTCTACCAAGGCGCGACACTTGTGGCGAATTCCCCGAGTGTCTCAAGCAATGGCCGCGTGGTCTTGAAGTTCAACCCGTCCTACGTCCTCGCGAACGGGACGACAAAAGTCTTCTCGCTCAAAGTAGACGTCGGCGGCCGCGCGAGTCGCACGGTCAAGCTCTACGTCGAATATACGACGGACGTGACCGCGATTGACAAGACGTTCAACGCGGGTGCCGCGATTTGTACCAACAATACGGCCTCCGGTTGTACGAGTTATTCAGGCGGTGCAACAGGCTTTGATGGCACCGGCGGTACCGGCACAACGCCGCAGACCGACGGAAGCTTCGTCGAAGTTCAGACGCAAGGCGGTCAGCTCACGAACGCGTTCAACGGTCCTTCGACGGCAAACATTGCAAAGGGCCAGCTCGCGGTTCCAATCTACCGCTTCGCATTGACCTCGTCGGATAACGCTCTCGAGATCAAGAAGATCGTCATCGGGCTGCAAAAAGTGGCTGGCACGCCAACCCAGTGCAGTTTGCGCGGTGCCGCATCCACTCCGACCCTCTATTTCCGATCGCTCAAGATCAAGAACATGGATACGGGAGCGACGATGATGGGGCCGCAGGAACTCTCGAGTACCGGTTCGACCTCAACGCAGAACCTGACGTACACGGATTCCTTCAATATCTCGGCGGGTCAGACCATGAACCTGGCGTTCGTTGCCGATCTGTCGAATACGGAAGATCTCGCAGGCGACTTCTTCACGAACGGCAATTGTCAATTCCAGGCCCTCTTCAATGCCTTCGGATCGAATGACATCCGCGTCGTGGACACGGGCGAATTCCTCGCAACGGCAAAGATCATCCCGAACACGAGCGTGACGGGGAACGCGCTCACCATCAAGTCCGCCTCTCTTTCGGTGAACCTTGCCTCGACTCCGGTCACAGGCACGGTTGTCAAAAAGGGGCAGAACGTTCCGATTGCGGGTCTCACGCTCGGATCGTCTGCCCAGTCGGACATCACGATTACGAGCTTGACGCTTCGCGGTCAGGCTAACGTCAATGGCGCTGGTTTTACCGCTGCGAGCTTTGCGACGCGCGTGACCTCTCTTGCCCTCTATGATGGCGCAACACAGGTCGGCTTAGCAAAGGCACCGGACACGACCACAGCCGATGCCCAGATCACGAACATGAATCTCCTGATTCCAAAGGGCATGACCAAGACCCTTGTGGTCAAGGCGACTCTCGCCTCAACGGTCACGACCGGCGGCACAAATGACGTGATCTCCGTCGGTATCATCGCAAACGTCGGCTCAACGTCGGCGATCCAGGTTCAAGATCAAGACTCCAACACCGTCACCCCGACGATTGACTCAATCTTGAACAGTGGCACTTCCGGTCAGCTCACGACCGCTCCGTCGGTCAAGGAAACGCTCCTGAACAGCGGGACGATTACGCTCCAAGCCGATTCGCATCCGGTATCGAACATCGTGGTTGCCGGCAAGGACGCATGGGTGCCGTTCGCGCAGTATAAGGCGACGGCCCAATATGAAGCGGTTGAAATTGATCGCATCGCGGTGCTTGCAAGTTCCACGATTGGACTCACGTCAGACAACGCCGACTTCTCGGCGATTGCAATCGCCTCGGGCGGCGCGGTCAAGGGTTGGGACACGCTCTCGTCCGGTGCAACCGGAACGAAAGATGTGGATCTCTCCGCGAACAAACTCGTTGTTCCGAAGGATGGTTCTCTCCAATTCCAGGTCTGGGCGAAACTTGCGAACGTGCAGGCGTCTTCCACGGTTTCTGGTGCTACGACGGGCATTCTACGCTCAGGTCACGCGCCAGCCCTTGGTCTCCGCTCCGGTCTCACGACAGGTGAGTGGGATTCGAACTACGCAACAAACCTGAACGTTCGTTCCACGGGTCAGGCATCCGGTGAACGCGTGTACGCGGCGACCGGTGCAGCTCATGGCAACGCGCTCATAGCTCGCAAGAGCGTGCCGATCGTGACGAAGCAGTCACTTTCGTCCACGACGCTTACGAACATCGATCAGGATCTCTTAAAGTTCCAGGTCGCGGCTGACAGCGCAGGATCAATTGCATGGAAGCAAGTCGCGGTTGACGTCTCAAAGACAGCCGGTATCGTCCTCTCGAATTTCCGACTGCGCCGCGGCGCGACGGATATGGATACGTCGGTGTACGCGATCACCAACGCGACTTCAGCTGCTGATCTTGTCAGCGGTTCGCTCGCAACGGGTGATGTGAGTCCGTCAATCGTCGTATCGTTCAAGCCGGGTCAGGAAGAATCCATCTCCGGTTCCGGTAATGTCTACACCATCCATGCGACGGTGTCAGGCGCATCCACCGGCAGGCAGGTGGCGCTCTCCTTCCGCCGTGAGACGAATACGAGCGTTGTCGCGACGGGATATCTGACCAACAACCCGGTCGGCATCTTCGCGACGAGCACGAACATGTTCCATCTCGACACAGGTGTGACTCCCACAGTGCAAGGTAGCGGTTCAGCTGCCTTCGCCGGCACGTTCCTGTGGGCAGACAATTCCGAAGTTCCGCACAGCCAGGCGCTTGGCACAGCCAGCGGTTCCCGCGACTGGACGAACGATGTGCTCGTGCAGGACCTTTCGCAGTCACAGACCCTCAGCTTGTAATCCTGAACAACGCCGTTTCGCTTCGGCGGAACGACGTCAGGATCTACGGTTGATGTGACGATCGGATGGGAACAGCATGCTGTTCCCTCCGATCGAATGTGGTTACCAAGACCCGGTCTCCAGATGTGGGCGAGGCATCGTCTCGCCCCTACTCTGACAATGACTGGGTCTTTGGTTTTCTGGACAAATGCATCGGCCGCCGATACACTGCGATCAATCTTGTATGAACCAATCGCAGGAACGTCGGATTTTTCGAGCCATCGTCCTCATAGGCGTCTATGGCGGGCTCCTCATGCCGCTCGTTTTTATTCCCGTTGTCATTTTTCCGTTCGTGTTTTCAAAGTTGATTTTTTTTCAAGTTCTCATTGGCCTCACCTTTCCGGCGTATCTCATTCTCGCGTGGATTGACTCGACGACTCGTCCGCGATGGACGCTGCTTTATTCCGCAATCTTCGCGTATTTCGTCGCGCTTGCGCTCTCCGTCACGTTTGCCGTGGATCCAGCGCGTGCCTGGTGGGGGAATCAAGAGCGCATGAATGGCCTTTTTACGGTCCTCCATTTTTTCGTCTGGCTCACGATGGCCATCTCGGTCGTAAAGACATGGGAGCAGTGGAAGAAACTCTTGTGGTACCAACTTGTCCTCTCCGGCATGATGTCCATCGTCGCGTTGCTCCAGCGTCCCTTTCCAAACCTGCTTCTTTTTCCAGCCAGCGGCCGTGTGGGCGGACTTCTTGATAACCCAATTTACATGGGGGCCTATCAAATTTTTAATCTGTTCTTCATCGCCCTCTTGTGGTTGCGCGGTTCAGATCGGACATCTCGGATTTGGCTCACCCTCTTTGCACTTTTAGATATCGCCGCATTTATCGGAGCGTTTTCCCGAGGGCCGCTTCTCGGACTCGGCGTCGGCATCCTCGTATTTGCTGCCCTATACGGGCTGCTCGTGCCCAGTAGAAAATCACGCATGATCGTCCTTTCCGCAACTGCGATTCTTTTCATCTCGTACGGTGCTCTTTTTGCCTTCCGGAATACGGACGTCATCAAGAACTCTCCATTTGGGCGTTTTACGAATTTTCAAACCACCACACGTACCCGCCTGATTGCATGGGAAATCGCGTGGAAGGGATTTTTGGAACGGCCGCTCACCGGATGGGGATATGACAATTTCCACATCCTCTTCAATGTACAATACAACCCGGAATCTCTACATTTCGGTTATTACGAAACATGGTTTGATCGTGCGCATAACACGGTTATGGATGCGCTCGCGATGACGGGCATTTTCGGCACCGTGACGTTTTTTGGCATCTTTGGCGCACTCTTTTATTCGGTGCATCGCGCATATCGAAAGAAATGGATTGATCGGCCGATGACGTGCATCTTTGTTGCGTTGCCAATTGCGTATTTTATCCAAAACCTCCTCGTTTTCGATCAGCCCGCAGGATTTTCAATGAGTTTTTTGCTGTACGCGCTTATCGCACGAGCGACGTCGGGTGAGTTTCCATGGACAGAACACGCACAAGCGACGGTGAAGAGTGATACCATACCGTCCAAACAGGTTCCATGGATCGCTTTCGTCATCCTGCAGGCACTTGCGATTTTCCTTGTCTGGCGCACCTCTCTCATTCCGTTTCAGGCGTCACGCAACACGATTACGTCGAATAATTATTTTTCGGCTGGCCTTATTCCGCAAGCACTCGAGTTTGCGAAAAAAGCGGCGTCTCTTCCGACGATGTATCTCGATGAGCAGACATTTTTACAATCGCGGAATTCGACGACGCTCGTTGACAACGGGATGGTTCAGAAATTTCCCGCATGGCGCGAATGGCATGATCTCGTGCGCTCGGTGACAGAGCGGTATTTTCAGGATCATCCGAAGAATGCGCATTCCCACTTCATTTATGCGCGGTTTCTCGAAACCTACGGCCGTATTATTCCGGAAGATATTCCACTTGCGGAAAAAGAGTATCTGAAGGCGATCGAGTGGAGTCCCAAGCGCCAGCAGCTCCACTACAATCTCGGACGCTTCTATTTGGAACGAGGGAAATCGCAAGAGGCGATTGAGGTGTTCCGTCGGACCGTCGAGTTTGATCCGGAGGTCGGCGAAAGTCATTGGTATCTCGGCCTGACACTCTTCTATAATTTGAATCAAAGAGAAGAAGGCGCAAAAGAGATCGCAAAAGCGATGAGTGCCAAGTCCCCCTATCAATTGAAAGATTTTCGAGATGGCGTGACCGTTGCGACGGCGTACGATCTCTTGAAAGATAAGGAGCACTTTCGCGATCTCCTTATGCAGATGCAATCGCTCAGTGGGGGGTCCTTGCCGTTCTTTCTTGAAATCGCACACATCGCGGAACGTCTTGGTCTTATGCCAGAGCGGAATGTCGTTCTGAATGCGATTCTTCGCGCAGATCCGACGTTCAAGGCTAGAATCGCGCCGCTTCTTGAAACAAAAACCGCAAAGACGATCGAAGAGGCATTGAAGCAGACAAGCGTCAAGCCGGCGGAAACGCCGCGTCCTGCCGCCGCCGCAGTTAACGCAGCGGTCGCAGCAACAACAAGCGGTTCAGGAAGCGGGCCGAGGCGGAGGTAGGAGCGACCCGTCGGGTCGCCCGCACAGGGCATCGCGGTTTCCGCGATACGTCTCTTCCCACGAAAATCGGTCTGTGACGATTTGACGCGCTGCCATGCCAAATCGCCCACGCTGCGCGAGATCGTTTTTCAGTTCGTTCATCGCGCCGCGAAGTGCCAAGATGTCGCCTGACGGAATAACGACCCCCGCATCCCCGTGCGCCGGATCGGAGAGCATCCAACGGCACGCGCCGACATCCGCCGCAATCGTGGGAAGCCCGGCGGCCATCGCCTCAAGCAGGGTCCACGGCATTCCCTCTTTGCGCGAGGGAAGCACAAAGATATCGAAGGCGGGAAAGAGCGTTGGCGCATCCGCGCGCTGGCCTGTGAGGATCACGCGTGCGGTGAGGCCAAGCGCATCCCGTTTGCGTTTGAGGGCGTCGAACTCTTGTCCGTCGCCAATGATCACGGCCATCGTATTCCGATCTTTCCCAAGAACGTGCTTCAACACGTCGAGATAGGGGAGGAGCGCTTTGGTCGGATACGCATTCGCAACCGTTCCGAAAACAAATGCCGAATCTGAAACGTGGAGCGTGGCGCGTGCAACGGCGCGCGTTTTCAATCCAGAGACAAACATGAGGATGTCGAGGCCGTTTGGAACAGTACGGACGCGTTCGCGTGGACGGATGGAGAGTTTTTTGGCCAGCTCCTCGTCGCCGGGATGGACCGTGACGATCACGTCCTTATATTGTGCGGTCCATCGTTCCGCCCAAAGGTACAGCCAGCGTTTCCATGCGGGCAGGGGTTCGAGAAATGACCATCCACCGATGCGGTAGACGATACGTGGTCGAAAGTCGAAAGTCGAAAGTCGAAAGTTGCGAGCGGCGATGGAACCAAGCACGCCCATTTTGGAGCTATTCAAATGAATCGCGTCTGGACGGAACGAGCGAATCAATTGCTTGAGCTCTTCAATCGCTCGCCAATCTTCAAGAAGATGGATATCGCGCCGGACATGCTTCAACCGATTCGTGCGGATGCCTCGTCGCTCCGCCTCGGCCCAAAGCCCGCCTTCGCCACCGGCCGCAAGGAGTACCTCATGTCCTTCTTTCCGTAATTCTGCGGCAAAACGAATCAAAAACGACTGAACGCCTCCCCAGTCGGCTTGCGTCACAAGAAGGAGGATGCGCTTGGCGGATGGCATAGAATCGGATAATCTGCAATGAGCATAAAGCATAGAACACAGAGCAACAAGTATGTGCGGCATTGCCGGAATTGTCATGTGCGACGGATCTCCCCCCTCCGAGGAGATTCTTCGACGTATGTCTCAAGCGGTGGCGCATCGGGGGCCGGATGGCGATGGGATCTGGACGTCGTCCGGGATCGGGCTCGCGCACCGGCGGCTTGCCATCATTGATCTCTCCCCAGAAGCTGCACAGCCGATGCATGATGCGTTGGGAAAATTCACGATCGTTTTCAATGGCGAAATCTACAACTATCGCGATCTCCGTCGCGAACTCGAAGGACGCGGTGTGAAATTTCGTACGCAGTCAGATACGGAGGTGATTCTCGAAGCGTATCGCGCATGGGGGATCGAGTCGTTTACGCGCTTGCGTGGGATGTTCGCTTTTGCCATTTGGGATGCATCGGTACGCCGTCTTGTCTTGGCACGCGATCAGATCGGAAAGAAGCCGCTCTTTTATGCGAAGACCCGCGAAGGTCATCTCGCTTTCGCGTCAGAGATCAAGGTGTTGAAAGGCGTCGTTGATTTAAAGCCGGACTGGAATGCCGTCCGTCTTTTTCTTGGATTGCAGTATGTTCCGTCACCACTCACCGGATTCGATGGCGTGAAGCAGCTTGTGCCGGGCGAGGTCGGGATTTTTGATGAGAAAGGATGGCGGACGGAGAAATATCATGAATGGGAAGTTGAAAGTCGTCCCGCCTGCGGAACGGGATCCCGCCAAAGGCGGGAAAAGTCTGAAAGTCTACAGTCGCAAGTCGAACGTCATGCCGGATCTTACGACGAGCACATTCGTTCTCTTCTCGACGATGCGGTGAAGCTTCGTCTGCTCGCCTCTGACGTTCCGGTTGGCGCGTTCCTCTCTGGCGGGATTGATTCCGCCGCCGTGGTCGCCTTCGCGTCGAAGCATGTCGCGCGCCCGCTTCAAACATTCACCATGGGTTTCCCATCTCTTGCGATGGATGAACGGCGGGAAGCGCGAGAGATCGCGGAGCATTTTGGAACGGACCACCAAGAATTCGAAGCTCGACCCGAACATCTTCAAGAGCTTGCGGAGGAGCTGACGGTGCACTACGACGCGCCGTATGCGGATTCATCCGCGCTGCCACTTTGGCTTTTGGCGCGCGAAACGGCGAAAGAAATCAAGGTTGTGTTGACGGGGGACGGGGGGGACGAATTATTCGGCGGATATCGGCGCTACGGAGCATATGAGAAAGCGATCGCTCTCGCGAAGATTCCGTTTGTGAGCGGGGCGTCGCTCGTCGCTCGTCGCTCGTCGCTCGTCGCTCCGAATTGGAGACGCTTTTTGGAAACCGTCAGTGCTGCGCATCATGATTCCGCGCGCGCGGACGGCGAATTGTTTTGTGGCGCATACTTTTCGACGCAGAGGTTGCATGAAACATTTGATCCGACGTTTCTTGCGGAGACGGAATCGGCAGATGCGGTTGCCTTCATCGCGCATACGATCGGATCGGCGGTAGGGGCACGGCGCGCCGTGCC